>JBQGOU010000092.1:0-10790 GCA_052086865.1 Cellulomonadaceae bacterium | reverse complement strand
ACCGAGCAGCTCGCCCTCGTCGAGGCCTACGCCAAGGCCCAGGGCCTGTGGCACGACCCGAGCGCTGCGAGCTACACCGAGCCGGTGTTCTCCGAGTACCTCGAGCTGGACCTGTCCACCGTAGTGCCGTCGATCGCCGGCCCCAAGCGTCCGCAGGACCGCATCGAGGTCAGCGTCGCCAAGTCGGCCTTCCAGCGCGACCTGCCGAACTATGCACCCGATGTGATCAACGGGGTGGACCAGGCGGAGAAGGAGTCCTTCCCCGCCTCGGACTCGCCCGCCGTCGGCGAGCCCACCCGGAAGACCGTCCCGGTCACCACCGCCGAGGGTGTGGAGTTCGAGCTCTTCCACGGCGCTGTGGCGATCGCCTCGATCACCTCCTGCACCAACACCTCCAACCCGTCCGTGATGCTCGCCGCCGGGCTACTTGCCAAGAACGCTGTGGACAAGGGCCTCGTCGCCAAGCCCTGGGTCAAGACATCCATGGCACCCGGTTCGCAGGTGGTGACGAACTACTACGAGAAGGCCGGTCTGTGGCCCTACCTGGAGAAGCTCGGCTTCCACCTCGTGGGCTACGGCTGCACGACCTGCATCGGCAACTCCGGGCCGCTCGACCCCGCGATCTCCGAGGCCGTCAACGAGCACGACCTCGCCGTGGTGTCCGTGCTGTCCGGGAACCGGAACTTCGAGGGCCGGATCAACCCCGACGTGAAGATGAACTACCTCGCGTCCCCGCCGCTCGTCATCGCCTACGCACTGGCGGGCACCATGGAGTTCGACTTCGCGCACGAGCCCCTGGGGCGTGACGAGGACGGCCAGCCCGTGTTCCTTGCGGACATCTGGCCCTCCGCCTCGGACGTGCAGGCCACGATCGACTCCTCGATCGACCGGGCGATGTTCACCAAGGACTACGCGGACGTCTTCGCCGGGGACGAGCACTGGCGGGCGCTCGAGACCCCGGAGGGCGACACCTTCGCATGGGACGACGAGTCGACCTACGTGCGCAAGCCCCCGTACTTCGAGGGCATGGGGCATCACCCGGAGCCCGTGGGCGACATTGCGGGCGCCCGCGTCCTGGCGAAGCTGGGCGACTCGGTCACCACGGACCACATCAGCCCGGCCGGGGCGATCAAGGCGGACAGCCCCGCGGGCGTCTACCTGTCCGAGCACGGCATCGAGCGTCGCGACTTCAACTCCTACGGGTCCCGGCGCGGGAACCACGAGGTCATGATCCGCGGCACCTTCGCCAACATCCGCCTGCGCAACCAGCTGCTGGACGGCGTCGAGGGCGGCTTCACGCACAACTTCCTCACCGAGGCCCAGGACACGATCTACGACGCCGCGCAGGCCTACGCCGCGCAGCAGATCCCGCTGGTGGTGCTCGGCGGCAAGGAGTACGGCTCGGGCTCCTCGCGTGACTGGGCGGCCAAGGGCACGGCGCTGCTGGGCGTGCGGGCCGTCATCACCGAGAGCTTCGAGCGCATCCACCGCTCCAACCTCATCGGCATGGGGGTCCTGCCGCTGCAGTTCCCCGAGGGCGAGTCGGCCGACTCGCTCGGCCTGGACGGCTCCGAGACCTTCGACATCGCCGGGATCACCGCGCTGAACGAGGGGAAGACCCCGGCGACGGTGCGCGTCACGGCGACGACGACGGACGGGACTGCTGTCGAGTTCGACGCGGTGGTGCGCATCGACACCCCCGGAGAGGCCGACTACTACCGCAACGGCGGCATCCTGCAGTACGTGCTGCGCTCGCTCGTCACGGCCTGAGGCCGCGGCTTCGCAGGAGGGCGCGCGTCGTACGCGCCCTCCTGCGGGGTCCTCGACCGTGGTCCGGGTCCGGTGAGTCGTCTCAGACGAACGGGCGCACGATCGGCGGCACGACCACCGCGAGGACCACCACCGCGACGGCGAGGGTCACCGTGGCCCAGATTCGATGCTGCCTCGTGCGTGACCGGATCAGCACGATGGTCGACGTCACGAGCGAGATCACGGCCCAGACGGCACCGATGTAGGTGAGTGGGCCGGGCCACCAGCACCAGCCCGATGGCGGCGGCCAGCGGGGCGGCAGGCAGTAGGTCGAGGGCACGGTGCCCCTCGGCGAGCGGGCCTGGGCCGATGGCCGCCGCGGCGACCTCGTCGGCAGGCCCGAGCGCCGCAATGGCACGTCGCACGTCGGCCTTCGTCGCATGCTCCCCCAACGCCTGCACGGCCAGCGCGCGACGGGGCCGTTGCTAGTGCTCCCCGTCAGGCCTGCCGGCGGGGCGCTCGATGTCCAACCGGCGGGTGGCGTCCCAGGGCTCGGCCCAGCCCAGCTCGTCGAACGCAGCGCTCAGGAGCGCCCCGGTGAAGCCCCACACGATGCGTCCAGCCACCTCGAAGGCCGGGCCGACGCGCGTCCGGCGCGCTCCGTGCCGGATCGTGCCGGAATAGCGGTTCGCGGGGTCGAGCAGATCCGCCACCGGGCACCGGAACACCGCGGCCGACTCGCCGGCGTCCACGACACGCACCGGCGAGCTCTGTGACCACCAGGCGAGCACGGGAGTGACGACGTGTCCGCTCACCGGGACCGGGACGGGGGCGAACGTGCCCAGGACGTCCACGCCCGTAGGCTCGAGTCCCGTCTCCTCATGTGCCTCCCGCAGCGCCGTGGCCACCGGGCCGGCGTCGTCCGGCTCGGCCCGTCCGCCCGGAAAGGCCACCTGGCCCGCGTGCTCGCGCAGTGTGCGGGCCCGCTCGACGAGCAGCACGTCGAGGTCGGTGGGCACCGCCGGGGAGCGGTGCGACGCGGGGAGCTGGTCGAGCCGGCCGAAGAGCATCAGGACGGCCGCGGCCCGGCGGCGCGTGGGCACGGTGACGGGAAGCCGGGCCAGGCGCGCGGACAGGTCGATGGCGCCGTGGGCCAGCGCCGCCAGCTGGGCGCGCGCGTCCTGGGCGTCGGGCGCGGTCATGACAGCGCGTCCGTGCACAGCTCCCGCACGGTCTCCAGGCCCAGATCGCGCTGCGCCGGGACGTCGTCGGAGGCGACCACAAGCGCGGTGGCCATGGTCAGCGCCCAGCCGCGCGCCCGCACCCAGACCGGGTCGTCGAGCGGGTGGCGGTGCGCCAGCGCCGCTCGGAACCGGGTGCGGCCCGTGGCGTCGAACGTCAGCCAGGCCGTCGCCAGATCGGTCGCCGGATCGCCGAGGGTGAGATCGGAGAAGTCGATCACCCCGGCCAGCGTGGGACCCGGGCCGGCGACCATGTTGGCCGGGTGCAGGTCCCCGTGCAGCCACTGCGGCGCGCCCGACCACTCCGGCGCGTCGAGTGCCCGTGACCAGATCTCGCGCAGCGACGGGGCGTGGGGCACCGCCCCGGAGGCCAGCCGAGCACCGACGGCCTGCGCACGCTGGCGCAGCGGAACCCCGCGCACCGCACTGCGCGGGCCATCGTCCGGGCCCTCGCGGTGCAGCGCGGCGACGAAGGCGGCGAGGGGCTCGGCGAGCTCGGAGCGTACGGCGCGCGGCACCTGCGCCACAATCGGTCCGGGGACGTGGCGTACCACGGCCCACGGCCACGGGTACTGCGCGGACGGTACGCCGAGCGCCACGGGCTCCGGAACCGTCACCGGAAGCCGGAGCGCGAGCCCCGGCAGCCACCGGTGCTCGTGCGTGGCCGCCGGAGCAGCCACGGCACGCCGCGGCAGCCGCACCGCGAGAGCGTCGCCCAGGGGCCACACCACGTTGTCCCAGCCCTCGGCGCGCGGGCCCAGCGGGAGACCGGCGAGACCCGGGTGCTGCTCGGCCAGCAGGGTGCGTACCAGGTCCGCGGTGATCCGTACCTCGGCGGCCGGGCGGTCAGCCACGGCGAGCGCGAGCCGCCTGGGCGAAGGTGTCGAACGCGACCAGGCCCCGCGGCGCCAGGCTCGGCAGCCGCCGCGCCCCACCCGCACGGACGGCCTCGACCTGGGCAGCGCTCGCGCCGGCGGTCATGTCCGGGTCGGTCAGCCACCGGGTGAGCAGGGGCTCGTCGACCTCGAGATGGAACTGCAGCCCCACAGCGCTGCCCAGGCGGAAGGCCTGCACGGGCGTGGTCGGTGTGCTGGCCAGCACGGCGGCGCCCACGGGGGCGTCCACCGCGTCGTCGTGCCAGTGCAGCACCTCCGGGTCAGCGGTCGCGTCGACCACCAGGGGGTACAGGGCCGCGTCGCGGATGCCGTCCGCGGAGATCGCGACGGGTGCGAAGCCGATCTCGGTGCCGTGCCGCGGGTGCAGGCTCGCGCCGAGCGCGACGGCGAGCAGCTGCATTCCGAGGCACACGCCGAGCACGGGGACGTCGGCCGCGGTGGCCTCGGCGAGCAGGGCACGTTCTGCGGCGAGCCCGGGGTGCTGGGCATCGTCCAGCGCGCCGGGCGTGCCGCCCATAACCACCAGCCCGGCGAGCGTGCGCGGGTCGGGCAGCTCCGGGGACGCGTCGTCGAGCACGGTGCGCTCGTGCCACGGGACGCCGCGCAGGTCCAGCGCGGTGCCGATCAGGCCGGGGCCCTCGACGGGCAGGTGGCGCAGCACGAGGACGGTCGGGCCCGCCGGCGAAGCCGCGTGCGGGGCGAGGTCGGGGCACATGGCCCCGAGCCTATCGGCCTGGTCCGCGGCCCGGACCGCCGGCTCACCAGCCCGCAGGCAGCGGCCGACCCTCCTCGTAGCCGGCCGCGGACTGCACGCCGACGACGGCTCGCTCGGCGAACGCGGTCAGCGACCGTGCGCCCGCGTAGGTGCAGGCCGAGCGCAGGCCCGAGGTGATCTCGTCGAGCAGGTCCTCCACGCTGGGCCGGCGCGGGTCCAGGTACATCCGGGAGGTCGAGATGCCCTCCTCGTACAGGGCCTTGCGCGCACGGTCGAACGGAGTGCCGGAGGCGGTGCGTGCGGCGACCGCCCGGGCCGAGGCCATGCCGAAGCTCTCCTTGTACGCCCGACCGTCCACGTCCTCGTGCAGGTCCCCGGGGCTCTCGTAGGTGCCGGCGAACCATGAGCCGATCATGACCTGTGTGGCTCCGGCGGCGATGGCGAGCGCCACGTCGCGCGGGTGGCGCACGCCGCCGTCGGCCCACACGTGCGCGCCGAGCTCGCGTGCAGCGCTCGCACACTCGAGGACCGCGGAGAACTGCGGGCGCCCCACGGCCGTCATCATGCGGGTGGTGCACATGGCGCCGGGACCCACGCCGACCTTGACGATGTCCGCCCCCGCCGCCACCAGGTCGCGCACCCCGCCAGCGGTGACGACGTTGCCCGCGACGACGGGAACGCCGGGGCGCAGCGCCCGGATCGCGCGCAGCGCGTCGAGCATCTTCTCCTGGTGGCCGTGGGCGGTGTCCACGACGAGGGCGTCCGCACCGGCGGTGAGCAGTCCCTCGGCCTTGGCCACCACGTCACCGTTGATGCCGACGGCGGCGGCGACCCGCAGGCGCCCCTGGTCGTCGAGCGCGGGGTCGTAGATGCTGGAGCGCAGCGCTCCGGTGCGGGTGAGGATCCCGGCGAGCAGGCCGTCACGCACCACGGGCGCCAGCTTGCGCCGGCTCGCGTAGAGCTGGTCGAACGCACCGCGCAACGCCTCGGAGCCGCCCTCGTCCAGGATGCGGGCGTCAAGGACGGACGGGTCGGCGGACATGACGTCGCGCACCTGGGTGAACCGGTCGACGCCCCGGCAGTCGTCGCTCGTGACGACGCCGACGACGCGGTCGCCCTCGACGACCACGACCGCGCCGTGGGCGCGCTTGCCGATCAGCGTGAGCGCGGTGTGCACGGTCTCGTCAGGCGTCAGCGTCACGGGTGTCTCGATGACGGGGTCCTTGGCCTTCACCCCCGCGATGACGTCGGCGACCACCCCGACGGGCACGTCCTGGGGGATGACGGCCAGCGCGCCGCGGCGTGCGACGGTCTCGGCCATGCGTCGTCCGGAGACTGCTGTCATGTTCGCGACGACGATCGGGATCGTCGTGCCGGTGCCGTCGTCCGTGGACAGGTCGACGTCGAAGCGTGAGGCGACGTCCGAGCGGGAGGGGACGAGGAACACGTCGCCGTAGGTCAGGTCGGCCTGCGGGCGCTGGTCGGTGAGGAACTCCATGCCCGCGAGTCTAGGGCCCTGCTCCCGCATCGGGCCGATGCGGTTCTGGTGCGCCACGCCGTGCCCGTCCCGAACCCCGCGCGCGGGCGGTTCCGGGCCGGGCGAAGGTGAACATCAGGTGAACTCTGCACGGCGAATCCACAGGATTCCGCCACAGCCGGGCCCGGGGGGACCGAGGGCCGCTGGACATGCTCGATCCGGCCGCCATCATGGTCCCGTGGCAGAGACCTGGATCCTCGTGCTGGTGGTGATCACCGCGCTTGCCTTCGACTTCACGAACGGCTTCCACGACACGGGTAACGCGATGGCGACGTCCATCGCGACGCGCGCGCTGCGGCCCAAGACGGCGGTGGCGCTGTCGGCCGTCCTGAACCTCGTGGGGGCCTTCCTGTCCGTCGCCGTGGCCACCACGGTGGCCAAGGGCATCGTCGACCTCGACGCCGTCGCCGGGCAGGCGCTGCTGACCGTCGTGTTCGCCGGCCTGGTGGGCGGCATCCTGTGGAACGTCCTGACCTGGCTGCTCGGGCTGCCCTCCAGCTCGTCGCACGCCCTGTTCGGCGGCCTGATCGGCGGGGCGATCGCCTCGCTCGGCGTGCACGGGGTGGTGTGGAGCGGTGTGCTCGCGAAGATCGTGGTGCCTGCGCTGCTCGCCCCCGTCGTCGCCGGCCTTGTGGCCGCAGTGGGCACCAGGGCCGTGTACCGGATCACCCGCGCGGTGCCGCCCGCGGCGCAGGAGCGCGGCTTCCGGTGGGGGCAGGTCGGTTCGGCCTCCCTCGTCTCGCTGGCGCACGGCACCAACGACGCGCAGAAGACCATGGGGGTGATCTTCCTGGCGCTCGTGGCCCATGGGTCGATCACCACCGACGCCGCGATGCCGTTCTGGGTCAAGGCCTCCTGCGCGGTCGCGATCGCCGCGGGGACCTGGCTGGGCGGATGGCGCGTGATCCGCACACTCGGCAAGGGCCTGGTCGAAATCGGCTCGCCGCAGGGTATGGCGGCTGAGACGTCCTCGGCGGCGATCATCCTCACCTCCTCGGGCCTTGGCCTGCCCCTGTCGACGACGCATGTGGCAACCGGTTCGATTCTGGGCTCGGGCGTGGGCCGCTCCGGAGCCCAGGTGCGCTGGTCGCTCGCCGGCCGGATGGGCCTGGCCTGGCTGACCACCATTCCCGCTGCCGGCCTCATGGGGGCCGCCTGCTGGGCGCTTGCCCACGCGGTCGGGGGAGCGCTCGGCATCACGGTGGTCTTCGGTGTCCTGGTGACCTCCTGCCTGGCGATGTGGTTGGCTGCCCGGCGTGCTCCCGTGAACCCCGACAACGTCAACGACGAGTGGCAGGAGGACGCCGCGCCGGCCCCTGTGCCCGCCGCCGACGCCGTCCCCGCAACCGCCGGAAGGGTGTGCTGATGGACGTCACCACCACCGTGTCCGCGCTGGTCAAGGTCATCGGTGTCGGGCTGGTGCTCGGCGCCGGGCTGCCGGCGCTCTTCGCCCTCGGCCTGCGCCTGACCTCGGTTCCGGTTCCACACGGTGCGCAGGGTCCCGACGCACGCGGGCATCCGATCCGCACGGGCCGGCTGCGCACAGCGCTGGGCGCCGCCTGCTTCGCCGTCGTGGCGGTGGCCGTCGTCGTCGGCGTGGTCTGGATCGTCCTCGGGGACGGGCACTGAGCACGGGGCGCTGATTCCCGCGCCACGGGCGCGCGCCGGGCGGCGCGATGCGCCGACGGGGCTGGGAGACGTAGAGTGGACGGTTGTGAGTCCGACGCGCCAGGCGTCGACGACCGACCAGGAACGAGGCGCCGGATGGGCCTGCTCGACGGGATCAGCGATCGGGAGCGGCTGCGCGCTCTCACCCCGCCACAGCTCGACGAGCTTGCTGCCGAGATCCGCGAGTTCCTCGTCCAGTCCGTCTCCCGGACGGGCGGGCACCTCGGCCCGAACCTCGGCGTGGTCGAGCTGACGATCGCCCTGCACCGGGTGTTCGACTCCCCCCGCGACACCATCGTGTTTGACACCGGGCACCAGGCGTATGTGCACAAGCTGCTCACCGGCCGCCAGGACTTCGGAGCGCTGCGCAAGCAGGGCGGGCTGTCCGGGTACCCCAGCCGCGCGGAGTCTGCGCACGACGTCGTCGAGAACTCCCATGCGTCCACGTCGCTCAGCTGGGCGGACGGCATCGCCAAGGGCAACGCCATCCGGCGCCTCGACGACCGTCATGTGGTCGCCGTCGTGGGGGACGGGGCACTGACCGGCGGCATGGCCTGGGAAGCGCTGAACAACATCGCGGGCCGTCCCGACGAGCGCCTCGTCATCGTCGTCAACGACAACGGGCGCTCCTACGACCCGACCATCGGCGGCCTCGCCCACCACCTCGACACGCTGCGCACGACGAGCGGCTACGAGTCCTTCCTGTCCTGGGGCAAGCGCACGCTACGCCGTTCCGGACCGCCCGGTCGGATGGCCTACGACGCGCTGCACGGGCTGAAGAAGGGCATCAAGGACGTCGTCGCGCCGCAGGGCATGTTCGAGGACCTCGGCCTGAAGTACGTCGGCCCGGTCGACGGGCACGACGTGGAGGCCGTCGAACACGCGCTGGCCCGGGCGAAGGCCTATGGCGGACCGGTGCTCGTGCACGTCATCACGGAGAAGGGCCGTGGCTACAGCCACGCCGAGCAGGATGTGGCCGACCGGTTCCATGCCGTCGGGCAGATCCATCCCGAGACCGGGCTTCCGGTGGCCCCCTCACGCTTCGGGTGGACCTCGGTGTTCGCGGACGAGATCGTCTCGATCGGGCGGGTCCGTCCCGACGTCGTGGGAATCACGGCGGCGATGCTCAACCCTGTGGGCCTGGCCCCCTTCGCGGCCCAGTTCCCCGAGCGGACCTTCGACGTCGGCATCGCCGAGCAGCACGCGGCTACCGCGGCGGCGGGTATGGCCTTCGCCGGGATGCACCCCGTCGTCGCGTTGTACGCGACGTTCCTGAACCGCGCCTTCGACCAGATCCTCATGGACGTCGCCCTGCACAAGGCAGGCGTGACCTTCGTGCTCGACCGTGCCGGCATCACGGGGGACGACGGCGCGAGCCACAACGGCATGTGGGACATGGCGCTGATGCGCATCGTGCCGGGCCTGCACCTGGCCGCGCCCCGGGACGAGCACACGCTGCGTGCGGCGCTGCGCGCCGCCGTCGACATCGATGACGCTCCCAGCGTGGTGCGCTACCCGAAGGGACCGCTGGGCGACCCGATCCCGGCCCTCGACGCCCTCGACGGGGTCGACGTGGTCGGCATGCACGAGGCGCAGCAGCGTGAGGGCGGGCGGGACGGCGCGCCGCCCCGCGTCCTGCTCGTCGGCATCGGGTCGATGGTGCCGAACGCGCTGCGGGCGGCCGAGTCGCTGGCCGCCCACGGCGTCGCCGTGACCACGGTCGCGCCGACCTGGGTGCTGCCGATGCCCGACGCCCTGGTCAAGCTGGCCGACGGACACGACCTGGTCGTCACGCTCGAGGACGGGCTCGCAGCCGGGGGGGTGGGTGCCCTGCTGGGCGAGCGCGCCAGCGCCGCCGGAGTGCGCACGTCCGTGCGCGCCCTCGGCCTGCCCACGGCGTTCCTGGATCACTCCACCCGTGACCAGGTGGTCACCGCGAACCATCTCACGGCCCCTGACGTCGTGCGATCGGTGCTGGACGCGCTCAGCTCCTGACCCTGCGCGAGAGCACCGCCGGTGCGCCGTACCAGAGCCCCGCGAGCGTCGCGGCGACCGCGACGGCGGCCACCACTCCCGCGGCCGTGGACACCACGACGTCGGCGACGAGCATCGCGGTTCCGGCCAGCACCAGGGCGAGGACGGCGACACCCGCGCGCGCCAGCCGGTCCGCGGCCCGCACGATCTCGGGTTTGAGCCGGCGCCGGAACAGGGTGCGGTGCAGGCTCACCGGTGCCACCAGCAGGCCCGTCGCCAGCAGGGACAGGGCGACCAGCACGAGGTAGATGGTGCGCTGGGATCCGGTGAGCTCGGTGAACCTGGCCTGGAACGGGATGGTCAGCAGAAAGGCCGTCAGCACCTGCACCCCGGTCTGGGTGACCCGCAGCTCCTGGAGGAGCTCGGCCCAGTTGCGGTCCGCGCGCTGCTCGTCGGACTCGTTCCGGCCCGTGCTCGACCCATCGGCGCTGCCGGGGGTGCCCTGCTCGTACCCGTCCATACCCTGCCCCTTTGCGCTGGAGTGCGGCCGGGCACCAGTGTGCCCCGCCGGCGCGCGTGGTGCGCGCGGGCGGGGCACAGGGTCGTTCAGCAGCAGCGGGTCTGCGGAGCGCTGGCCTCGGCGTCCGCCTTGGCCCGCCACCACTGCGCCGCGGTCAGCGGCTCGTGGTCGGGATGGTCCACGTGGTGCCGGGCGACGTAGTGGTCATAGGCGCTGTCACCCATCAGCTCGTGCACGTACCAGCGCACGGCGTGCCAGGCCCGCACGATCCGCGGTGCCGGGCGCGGGGCCCCCCCCCCGTGGGGGGGCGGGGCGGCGGGGGGGGGGCCGCCAGGGTGGTGGAGCGGGGGCACGGTCAGTGCCCGTGCCCGTGGCCGGCGAGCAGGGCGGGGTCTCCGACCTTGGCGTACTCGGCCTCGACCTTCTTCTCCAGCGCGGTGCCGAACATCGTCGTCGGCGCGAAGAAGTTGGACTCCTGGTACGGGTCCTC
>JBQGOU010000091.1:0-10806 GCA_052086865.1 Cellulomonadaceae bacterium | reverse complement strand
ACACACATCACTCCCGAGCAGCGTGACCGCGCAGGTTCGAACAGACATGGACGGGAGTGGGACCGCCACCAGCCGCGCTCGCATAGGCGGCCAACTGAGAGAGATGATCCGGCGGCAGGGGGCCGCACGCCCGATGAACGTTCCTACAGCTTGCTCACCGGAGAGTAGCGCAACAGCAGTCGCTTGGTTCCGTCGGCCCCGAAGTCGATCTTCGCCACGGCCTTGTCCCCTGTGCCCTCGACCTCCACGACCCGGCCCAGGCCGTACGCGTCGTGCGTCACCCGGTCACCCACCTCGAGCGAGGGGATGTCGCCGCGCGGCGTGGCCGAGCCAAAGGATGCCCCGGCCGATGGCGCGCCGCCCGACCGGGGCCGAGCGGGCGCTGCCGAGTCATGGCGGGTCTGGCGCGAGGTTCCTGAGGAGCCCCACCCCGATCCCCCGCCCCGGATCAGCGACGTGCTCGACTCGAGCCGCCGCCAGTCGAGAAGCTCGCCGGGCACCTCGTCCAGGAACCGGCTGGGCGGGAAGTCGTTCGCCATGCCCCACGCCGAGCGCACCGCGGCCCGCGAGAGGTACAGCCGCTGGCGCGCCCGCGTGATGCCGACGTAGGCGAGCCGGCGCTCCTCGGCCAGCTCGGCGTCGTCGTGCATGGAGCGCATATGCGGGAAGGTCCCGTCCTCGAGCCCGGTGAGGAACACGACGGGGAACTCCAGCCCCTTGGCCGTGTGCAGGGTCATCAGGGTGACCACGCCCTGGTCGACCACGGGCGTGCCGTCGGCGTCGCCTGCGGCATCGTCGCTCGAGGGGATCTGGTCGGAGTCCGCCACGAGCGCCACGCGCTCGAGGAAGTCCGCCAGGTCGCCGTCGGGCTCCGCCTGCTCGAACTCGCTCGCCACCGCGTGCAGCTCGGCCAGGTTCTCCACCCGGGAGGCGTCCTGCGGGTCCTCGCTCGCGCGCAGCTGCGCGAGGTAGCCGGTGCGGTCGAGCACCTCGCCCAGCACGTGTGCCGGGCCGTTGCCCTCCGCCTCAGCGCGCAGCCCCGCCATGAGCTCGGCGAACGCGTGCAGCGGCTTGAGGGTCCGGGCCGTCAGGCCACCGATCTCGTCGGCACGAACCAGCGCATCGCCAAAGGACACCCGTTCGCGCGCCGCAAAGCCTGCGACGGCGGCCTCGGCCCGCTCGCCCAGTCCCCGCTTGGGCACGTTGAGCACCCGGCGCAGGTTCACGTCGTCGTCGGGGTTGGCGATGGCGCGCAGGTACGCGATGGCGTCCTTGATCTCGCGGCGCTCGTAGAAGCGGGTGCCGCCGACCACCTTGTACGGCAGTCCGACACGGATGAGCACCTCCTCCAGCGCCCGGGACTGGGCGTTGGTGCGGTAGAAGATCGCGACGTCGCCCGGGCGCACGCCCTCGGTGTCGTGCAGGCGGTCGATCTCCTCGGCGATGAAGCGCGCCTCGCCGTGCTCGTCGTCGGCGACGTAGCCGACGATCTTGGGGCCGTCGCCCGAGTCGGTCCACAGTCGTTTGGGCCGACGCTCGGGGTTGCGCGCGATGACAGCGTTGGCCGCGGACAGGATGGTCTGCGTCGAGCGGTAGTTCTGCTCGAGCAGGATGGTGCGCGCGTTCGGGTAGTCCTGCTCGAACTCGAGGATGTTGCGGATGGTTGCGCCGCGGAAGGCGTAGATCGACTGGTCGGAGTCGCCGACGACGGTCAGCTCGGCCGGGGGCAGCGCCCCGCCGTGCCCGTCGCTCTCGGGTCCGGTGAGCTCGCGCACCAGCGTGTACTGGGCGTGGTTGGTGTCCTGATACTCGTCCACGAGGATGTGCCGGAAGCGGCGACGGTAGTGCTCGGCCACCGCGGGGAAGGCCTGCAGGACATTGACCGTGGTCATGATGATGTCGTCGAAGTCGAGGGCATTCGCGGCCTGCAGGCGCGCCTGGTAGCGGGTGTACGCGCTCGCCACGACGGCCTCGAAGGACCCGCCGGACGCGTCCGCCCCCTCGGCTGCGCCGACCTGGCGGGCGTACGTCTCGGGGTCGACCAGCTCGTTCTTGAGGTCGGAGACCTTGTTCAGCAGCGTCCTCGGCGGGAAGCGCTTGACGTCGAGGTCGAGCTCGCGGGCCACGAGTGTCATGAGCCGCTGGGAGTCCGCGGCGTCGTAGACGGAGAAGCTCGACCGCAGCCCCACGGTCTTCGCCTCGCGACGCAGGATGCGCATACACGCCGAGTGGAACGTGGACACCCACATGCGCCCCGCCTCGGGCCCGACCAGGGTCCCGACGCGCTCACGCATCTCCGCGGCGGCCTTGTTGGTGAAGGTGATCGCGAGGATCTGGCTCGGATAGGCCCGGCCCGTGGCCAGCAGGTGCGCGATCCGATGGGTGAGCACGCGGGTCTTGCCCGAACCGGCGCCGGCGACGATCAGCAGCGGGCCGCCGGAGTGCAGCACGGCCTCGCGCTGCTCGGGGTTGAGCCCGTCGAGCAGGGCGTCCGGCCCGATGCCGGTGGTCAGCAGGGACGTCTCCTCAGCCGTGTCGAGGGCGCGCGGGGCGACGGTCGGCAGGCGCGCGGAGTCGAGGCCGAAGCCGGGGAGCTGGAGGTCGTCGAAGAGTGAGGTCATAGCCCACCCAGGGTACGACGCAGCACCGACACGACAGGCACCGGCCCAGGGCGCTGGACGCTACGGGGACTCGGACGCGATCGCGATCGAGTCCTGCATGCGCTCGACCATCGCGGGGTCCAGGCCTCCGCGGCCGGTCAAGGTCACGAGGACGGTGAACTCCTCCTCGGTCAGGGCCCACGCGACCATGTGGTACTCGCCGGCGTCGTAGGTCATATCCCATCGCCACATCGCCAGCTCGCCGTCCCTCTCCACGCGTGACACGCCGCCGGACTCGTCGGGGGCGAACGCACCGAAGGTCATCAGCTGGGCGATGGCACCGCGTGCGGACCGGTCGGGGTAGTCGCTCGACGCCGCGAGCCGATAGATCATGCCCTCGTCCTCGGGCACATCCAACGGCTCGAAGCCGGGCACGTCGACAGTCACAGCCGTCGTTGCAGGATCGAGGGCGGGGTAGGTGGCCGACAGCAGCACACCGTCGGCGTCGATCGTCTTCGGCGAGTCCGAGCAGATGCAGAAGGAGAAGTCGGCAGGCTTCACGCCCTCCCTCGTCCCCAGCAGTGGCAGATGCCGGCGGTCCAGGGCGCCCTCCTCGATAGCCACGTCGCGGATGTCGGACGTCAGCGGAGACGCCTCGTTGAACGCGCTCGCATGCAGGCTCATCTCCTCCCGCGACTCGGTGAAGAGCCGGAACGTCAGCTCGGTGCTGATCGGGCCCACGGTCACCGCGACCACTTCGACCCGGGCAGGCTCGAGCCCCCCGCCCCCGGAGCATCCGGCGAGCACCAGCACGGCGGCGACGAACGCCACGGACGCACGGCGGCGGGTCATGACTGACCCTCGACCTGGTAGGTGACCGTCACGCGCCTGTTCTGCGCTCGGCCCTCGTCCGTGCTGTTGCTGGCCACGGGCTCAGACTCGCCCCTGCCCTGCACCGATAGCTCGACGTCGTTCCCGACGGCCTCGCGCAGGAGCGCCGCGACGGCCTCAGCGCGGTTCTCGGACAGCTGCTGGTTGCCGACGTCCGAGTCCGGGACGCTGTCCGTGTGACCGATCACGACGACCTCGCCCGCGGCCCGCGCGGACACGTCCGCGGCGATCTCATCGATACGTGCGGCCGTCCCGTCCTTGAGGGCCCAGGATCCCGTGTCGAAGAAGAAGTCGGCGCCGAGCGTGACCTCGACCTCCTCGGACGTCTCGGACGTCTCGGTGGCGCCGGCCGCGTCGCCGGTCCGCGCGACGAGGGGAAAGGTCACGGCGGCGGGGTCGGCCGCTGCGATACGGCGCGACGAGGGCAGCTCGGGCCACCCCTCGCCCAGCGGCACTGGGGTGGTGCGGACCTGGGGCTCCAAGTCGCCGTCACCCACCGGGACGCCGGAGACGGTGGCGCCCCACTCGAACTGAAGGTCGACGGTGCTCACGTCCGCCGCGAGCTCAGGGAAGACAGCGAAGGCGACCAGGAGGGTCCCTGCGGGCGCGGTGAAGCCAAGGTACCGGGAGGTGAGCCCACCGTCGTCGTCCACCAGGGGCCGGTAGGCCACCAGGTTGCCAACGTCCACCAGCGTGACGTGCGCGGCGTTCTCGAGCTTGTAGGGGATCGTCGACGGCTCGAACGCGAGGTTGGCGGAGAGATCCTTCGGCTCGCCGCTGGGCACCCCGACCGAGTAGTAGACGACGGTGCCGCCCTCAACCCGCTGGACGCCGTGCACGGCCCCGACGACACGGGTTCCCGAGGACTTGCCGAAGTGGTCGTACTGGAACGTGCCGAGCACCGGCAGCTCGGGTGACACGTCACGAGCCGCCTCGGCGGTGGCCGACGTGTGCGCCTCCCGGCGGGCTCCGTCCCCGAGTCTCGAACCAGGGTCAGCCGCCCCCGTGCCCACGCCAAGTACGCCCACCACGAGGAGGGCACCCCATCGCTGCATCACGCACTTCCCTCCGATCTGCCGGACCATCCGCCGATCGCGGTCTCCCACGCACGAGCGGCTCGCAACCGGAGACGCTCAGGCGGCGATCAGACCCACCACCCACGCACCCGTCGCCACGAGCGCCCCGGCGAGCTCGATGAGGATGCTCAGGCCGGTGGCCTTGAGCGCGACAACGGTGGCGCGCCACGCAGTACCGGCATCACGCCGGCGGACGAGCTGGGCGAGGAACACCCCGGCCATGAACCCGACCGGCAGCCCCACGACGGGGACGACGAAGAACCCGATCACTCCTGCGAGACCGCCCCACACCAGTGTGGAGCCCCGCACGTTGCCGGCGACCAGGTAACGTCCGGCCACCAGGTACTTGCCCACGCCCGCACCAGCGACGGCCGCGACGGCGAGACCCAGGACCGTCCACCCGACAGCCCCTCCGGTCAGGGCGGCCCAGACAGCCACCGCGCCGAGCACGACAAGTGAGCCGGGCACAACCTGGACGACCACACCGAAGAGGCCGAAGGCGATGACGAGGCCGATGACGACCTCGCCGCCTGCGCTCACCGCGTGCAGGTCCTCACGGCGTCATCGGGCGCACGGCGGCGCCGGCAGCACGACGTCACCAGAAGACGGCGACGACGACGTTGACGAGCGTCAGCGCGCCGATGGTGCTCTTCTCGCCGGCAGGGACCTTCTCGCCACGCTTGGACTTCGTGGTCGCGAGGTAGGCGAGCACGGTGACGACGAGCGCAAGAACAAGCTTGACCGCGATCTTGACGTGGTTGGGCTCGCGCCCGGCGAGTCCCGCGCTGGCCAGCCCGACCATCGCCAGACCGGTCACCAGCGCCGTCAGCGCCCCGTGGAAGACCCCCACGTAGATGCCGGGAGAGCGCAGTGTGGCGAGCCAGCCACCCAGGACGATGGCCCATCCGACCAGGTGCAGCACAAGCAGGGCGTCGTAGAGAACGGTCATACCCCGATCGTATCGACTTTGCGGCCGGCGTCGGGCCACGCCTGCGCCCGGCCCACCCGGCCCACCCGGCCCACCCGGCCCACCCGGCCCACTTGGCCCGAACGATCCACCATGCGGACACCCAAGCCGAGCGGGCGATTCCTCCCTGCTCCGCCGGTAGCGTCCGCAGCCAGGTCCGCACGGGCCGGGACCAGGGCGCATGTGCGCCACCGATCAGGAGGGGGCGAGGATGAGCAGCGACCAGCTCGCGGCCCTGCGCGCCGCCGCCCGTGCTCGTGCCTCTGCGCGCGACGCGGCCCGCTCCGCCCACCACGCGCACCGCTCGGCGACGTCGGCGCCGCGCCGCAGCGCCGACGAGCTGCGCGCCGTCGTGGCGCAGGGTCAGGCCGAGCTGCACGGCTCCGGCTGGCCGGGCGCCCGTCCCGGCGCGCAGGAGGAGGCGAGCGCGGAGCAGGTCGTGGCGTGGGCGGCGCGCGAGTTCGGCACGTCGATCGCCGTCGCCTGCTCGATGGCCGACTCGGTGCTGCCCCACCTGGTGGCCGCCCAGGTGCCGTGGGTGGACGTGCTGTTCCTCGACACGGGCTACCACTTCCCCGAGACGCGGGCCACGCGGGACGCGGTCGAGCTGCAGCTGGACGTCTCGATCGTGGACGTGCTCCCCGAGCAGAGCGTGGCCGAGCAGGACGCCGCGTACGGCCGGGACCTGTTCGCCCGCAACCCCGAGCAGTGCTGCGCGCTGCGCAAGGTCGAACCCCTGCACCGCACGCTCGCCGGCTACGAGGTGTGGGTCACGGGCGTACGCCGTGACGAGGCTCCCACCCGCGCCCGCACCCCCCTGGTCACGTGGGACGAGAAGAACGGGCTGGTCAAGATCAACCCGCTCGCCGCCTGGTCGTTCGAGGCCGTCCTCGCCTATGCGGCCGAGCACCAGGTGGTGCTCAACCCGCTCCTGAACGACGGCTACCCCTCCATCGGGTGCGCGCCGTGCACGCGCCGCGTCGCACCTGGCGCAGATCCCCGCTCCGGCCGCTGGGCCGGTCTCGACAAGACCGAGTGCGGTCTGCACACATGAGGAGCGACATGACGATCGACCTGGTCCGCGCGCAGGACGCACCCCGGGTTCCCCGCGCGGCCGACGCCACCCCGGCCCCCGTCAGCACCCGGTCTCCGCGGCGGCTGTCCCAGCTGCATGCGCTCGAGTCCGAGGCCGTGCACATCATCCGCGAGGTCGTTGCGGAGCTCGAGCGCCCGGTGCTGCTGTTCAGCGGCGGCAAGGACTCCGTGGTGATGCTGCACCTGGCCACCAAGGCGTTCTACCCCGCGCCCCTGCCGTTCGGCGTGCTGCACGTCGACACGGGGCACAACTTCCCAGAGGTGCTGGCCTACCGCGACGACACGGTGGCGCGGTTGCGGCTGCGCCTTGAGGTGGCCCGCGTGCAGGACTATCTGGACGACGGCCGGCTGCGCGAACGCACCGACGGCACGCGCAACCCGTTGCAGACCCAGCCGCTGCTCGACGCGATTGCGGCGCACCGCTTCGACGCCGTGTTCGGCGGAGGGCGCCGCGACGAGGAGAAGGCGCGCGCCAAGGAGCGGGTGTTCTCCCTGCGGGACGAGTTCGGCCAGTGGGACCCGCGTACCCAGCGGCCGGAGCTGTGGAACCTGTACAACGGCCGGCACCGCCCGGGCGAGCACGTACGCGTCTTCCCCCTGTCGAACTGGACCGAGCTCGACGTGTGGCGCTACATCGCCGCCGAGCGCGTCGATCTCCCCGGGCTCTACTACGCGCACGAGCGTGAGGTCTTCGACCGCGACGGCATGCTGCTGGCCGTCGGCCCCTACTCGGCGCCCCGCACCGACGCGGAGGCCGCAAGCGTGCGCACCGAACGGGTGCGCTACCGCACCGTGGGGGACATGTCCTGCACCGGGGCCGTGCGCTCGGACGCCGCACACGTCGAGGACGTCATCGAGGAGGTGGCGCTGACCCGGATCACCGAGCGCGGCGCAACGCGTGCGGACGACAGGCTCTCGGAGGCCGCCATGGAGGACCGGAAGAAGGAGGGGTACTTCTGATGGGGACCCAGACCGCAACCCAGACCGGAACGCTGCTGCGGCTCGCGACGGCCGGCTCCGTGGACGACGGCAAGTCGACGCTGGTCGGCCGGCTGCTCTACGACTCCAAGTCGGTGCTTGCGGACCAGCTGGACGCCGTCGAGCGTGTCTCGCGCGACCGCGGTCTCGCCTCGGCCGACCTGGCACTGCTGACCGACGGCCTGCGCGCCGAGCGCGAGCAGGGCATCACCATCGACGTCGCCTACCGCTACTTCGCGACCGCGCGGCGCTCGTTCGTGCTCGCGGACTGCCCCGGACACGTGCAGTACACGCGCAACACGGTGACGGGAGCCTCGACGGCCGACGTCGTCGTGCTGCTGATCGACGCCCGCAAGGGCCTGCTGGAGCAGACCAGGCGGCACCTCGCCGTCGCCTCGCTGCTGCGCGTGGCGCATGTGGTGGTCGCCGTCAACAAGATCGACCTGGTGGACTACTCCGCCGAACGGTACGCCGAGCTCGCGGACCAGATCCACACCGCGGTCACCGCGCTCGGCATCACCCGGGTGTACACGGTTCCGGTGTCGGCACTGGTGGGCGACAACGTCGTGGACCGCTCGCAGCGCACCCCGTGGTACGCCGGGCCCAGCCTGCTCGAGCTGCTCGAGGAGCTGCCGAGCGGCGAGGACCCGGACGCCGCACCGTTGCGTTTCCCGGTCCAGGTCGTGCTGCGCCCGCAGGGTGCGGCGGCTCCCGGCACCGGAGATCGCTTCCGCGACTACCGCGGGTACGCCGGCCAGATCGCCTCGGGCGTGGTCCGGGTCGGTGACGAGGTCGTGGTGCTGCCCTCGGGGCGGCGCACCACCGTCGCCGGCATCGACACCGCGGACTCGCTGCGCGCGGGCACGGACCTGACCGAGGCGTTCGCCCCGCAGTCGGTGACGCTCCGGCTCACCGACGACGTGGACGTCGCCCGCGGCGACCTCGTGGCGGCGGCCGACGACGCGCCGCTCGTCACCCAGGACGTGGACGGGACGGTCGCGTGGTTGGGCGACCGGCCCTTGCTCCCGGGGGCCCGGGTGCTGCTCAAGCACACCACGCGCACCGTCCAGGCCGTGGTGCGCGACGTCGTGGGCCGCCTGAACCTCGACACGGCCCAGGTCGACCCGGCGGACCGGCTCGAGCTCAACGACATCGGTCGCGTCACGCTGCGGCTGGCTGCTCCGGTCGCCGCCGAGGCGTACCTCACCTCGCGGCGCACCGGCGCCTACCTGCTGATCGACGCCCAGGACGGTGCCACGGTCGCCGCCGGCATGGTGGGCGACGCGCTCGCCGGGGCGCGATGTCCGCAGCAGCGCCCCGCCTCCTACTCGATCTGAGCCGTCCGTAGCCATCGGCGCGGAGCCTCAGCGCGTGGAGACCCGGCGGCGCTGCGCTGTCCCCGCCTGCCGTCGACGCCCCTCGGCCGGTCGACGCCCGGACCCGGACCACCCCCTCCCGAAGGACTCCCTCATGACTGCTCGATCCCTGCACCACCGTGCCCTGAGCGCCCTCGCGGCCGCCTCCCTCCTGGCCCTCGCCGCCTGCTCGCCCGACTCCTCGGCCGCCGATGCCGGCGGTGACACCGGCCCGGCAACTGAGCTGCGGCTCGGCTACTTCGCCAATGTCACGCACGGACCGGCCCTGGTGGGTGTCGCAGGCGGGCACTTCGCCGACGCGTTGGGCGACACCGAGCTGAGCACCCAGGTGTTCAACGCCGGTCCAGCCGCGATCGAGGCGCTCAACGCCGGCGCCATCGACGCGACGTTCATCGGTCCCAACCCGGCGATCAACAACTACATCAAGTCCGGAGGAGAGGCCCTGCGCATCGTCGCCGGCTCCACCTCGGGCGGCGCGCAGCTCGTGGTGCGCGACGGAATCGAGACCCCCGAGGACTTCCGCGGCACCAAGATCGCCACCCCGCAGCTGGGCGGCACCCAGGATGTCGCGCTGCGCGCATGGCTCACCGAACAGGGACTCGCCAACGACATCCAGGGCGGCGGCGACGTCGCGGTGACACCCACCGAGAACGCCCAGACCCTCACCCTGTTCCAGAACGGCGAGCTCGACGGCGGCTGGCTGCCCGAGCCATGGGCCTCGCGCCTCGTTCTGGAGGCCGGCGCGAACGTCTACCTCGACGAGAACGACCTGTGGGATGGCGGGGAGTTCCTCACAACTCACCTGATCGTGCGCACCGACTTCCTCGAGCAGCACCCCGAGACGGTCGAGGTGCTGATCCGCGGCGAGCTTGCCACGCTGGCGTGGATCGAGGACAACGAGGACGAGGCCAAAACCCTCGTGAACGGTGAGATCGAGAAGATCGCCGGCAAGCCGTTGCCCGACGAGGTGCTGGACCGGGCCTTCGGCAACATCACGTTCACGATCGACCCGCTGGCGGCAACCCTCGGCACGCTGCTCGCGGACGGCGTCACCGCCGGAACCACGGACGACGCCGACATCTCCGGGATCTATGACCTGACCATCCTCAACGCCGTGCTCACCGACGAGGGGCTGGCGACCGTCTCGGCCGCCGGGCTCGGCAAGGAATAGCCATGTCCACGGCGACGCCGGCCACTGCCGTGGCCTCCACGACGGCCCCCGCAGCGCACCCGGCCGGCCCGAGCCGCGACGGCGTGCACCTGCGCGGGCTTACCAAACGCTTCGGCCCCACGGGCCCGCCGGTGCTCGAGGGCATCGACCTGGATATCGCCCCGGGCGAGTTCGTCTGCCTGCTCGGCGCGTCCGGCTGCGGGAAGTCCACCCTGCTGAACATCGTCGCCGGCCTGGACCAGCCGACGTCGGGCGAGGTGCACGTGCCCGGGGACGGGGCGGCCCTGATGTTCCAGGAGTCGGCACTGTTCCCC
The DNA here is from genome assembly GCA_052086865.1 of Cellulomonadaceae bacterium. GTDB lineage: Bacteria > Actinomycetota > Actinomycetes > Actinomycetales > Cellulomonadaceae > Flavimobilis. Next base: position 338 of record JBQGOU010000091.1, on the reverse strand, counting down.
TGGCTCACCGCGGGACGCAACGTCGAGCTCGCGCTCGCGCTGCGCGGTGTGCCCCGGGCACAGCGCCGGAAGCGGGCCGAGGAGCTGCTGCGCATGGTCCGGCTCGAAGGCGCGGGCGGGAAGCGGGTCCACGAGCTCTCGGGCGGGATGCGCCAGCGGGTCGCTCTCGCCCGGTCACTCGCCCAGGAACGTGACGTGCTGCTGATGGACGAGCCGTTTGCCGCCCTGGACGCCATCACCCGCGACCTGCTGCACGACGAGCTGGAGCGCGTGTGGCGCCAGACCGGGCGCACGGTCGTGTTCATCACCCACAACGTCCGCGAGGCCGTCCGGCTCGG
>JBQGOU010000090.1:8345-10836 GCA_052086865.1 Cellulomonadaceae bacterium | reverse complement strand
CCGCCGTGCCCATCGAGAAGAAGCCGGAGTGGATCAAGACCCGCGCCACGATGGGTCCCGAGTACTCCGAGCTCAAGGGACTCGTGAAGTCCGGGGGCCTGCACACCGTGTGCGAGGAGGCGGGGTGCCCCAACATCTTCGAGTGCTGGGAGGACCGTGAGGCAACCTTCCTCATCGGTGGCGACCAGTGCACCCGCCGGTGCGACTTCTGCCAGATCGACACCGGCAAGCCGGCGGACTTCGATGCGGACGAGCCGCGCCGCGTCGCCGAGTCCGTCCAGCAGATGGGGCTGAAGTACTCGACGATCACGGGCGTTGCCCGCGACGACCTGCCCGACGGCGGCGCATGGCTGTACGCCGAGACGGTGCGCCAGATCCACGCGCTGAACGCCGGCACCGGCGTCGAGCTGCTCATCCCCGACTTCAACGCGATCCCGGAGCTGCTCGCCGAGGTGTTCTCCTCGCGGCCCGAGGTGCTGGCCCACAACCTGGAGACCGTGCCGCGCATCTTCAAGCAGATCCGGCCCGGCTTCCGCTTCGAGCGGTCCCTGTCCGTGCTGACCCAGGCCCGCGCGGACGGCCTGGTCACCAAGTCCAACCTGATCCTCGGCATGGGCGAGACCATCGAGGAGGCGGAGGACGCGCTGCAGCAGCTGCACGACGCCGGCTGCGACCTGGTCACGATCACGCAGTACCTGCGCCCCAGCCTGCGCCACCACCCGGTCGATCGCTGGGTGCGCCCCGAGGAGTTCGTGCACCTGTCCGAGACAGCCGAGCGCATCGGCTTCCTCGGCGTGATGTCCGGTCCACTCGTGCGGTCCTCCTACCGTGCCGGGCGGCTGTGGGGCCAGGCCATGACACGACGCGGCCAGCAGATCCCCGCCGCACTGGCGCACCTGGCCGAGCCGACCACATCCCGCCAGGAGGCGGCGAGCCTGCTGCGCCGGTGAGGTGGGACGGGCAGACCCGCCGCGTCAACTAGACTCGAGGACATGGCCCGCGCGAAGGATCAGGACCCCGGTGTGACCGCGTCCGCGAAGAAGACGAAGAAGCCCAAGAAGCGCCGCTGGTATCACCAGGTGCTCGAGGCGTACAAGATGACGCGGGAGCAGGACCCCGCCGTCACCTGGTGGATCCTCGGCACCTTCGTCGTGATCCTCGCCCTCGCGGTCGGCATCGGGCTGTGGTGGGGTCACGTCTGGTACACGACCATCCTCGGTCTGCCGATGGCGGTTCTTGGCGGGATGTTCGTCCTGGCGCGCCGTGCGGAGGCCGCGGCGTACGCACGCATCGAGGGTGAGCCGGGTGCCGCCATGGCGGCACTGAAGACCATCCGGCGCGGCTGGACCTTCGAGGAGAACCCCGTCGCCGTCGACCCTCGCACGCAGGACGTCGTCTTCCGCGGCGTCGGCCGTCCCGGCGTACTTCTCGTGACCGAGGGACCGACCACCCGGGTGCGGCGCATCCTCGAGGGTGAGCGCAAGCGCTGTGCCCGCGTGCTGCCCGACGTCAAGATCCACGTGGTCCAGGTTGGTCGCGATGCCGGCCAGGTGCCGCTGCCCAAGCTCACGAAGGCGGTCCGGCGGCTCAAGCCGTCGCTGAACAAGCACGAGGTCACCGTCGTCATCAAGAGGCTGACCGCCCTGGGTGCCGCGCGTCCGCCGATCCCCAAGGGCATCGACCCGAACCGGGTGCGCCCCGACCGCAAGGGCATGCGCGGGCGCTGAGCCGCCGCCCGATGCGCTATCGCCGCACCAGCACGGTGCCGGCGACGCGGTCGTGCAGGCCGCGCCCGTCCGCGTCCCACACGACCGCGGGAATCACGAGGCACAGCAGCACGGCCCGGACGAGCGCCGCAGGCACGCCCACGACGCGACGTCCGGTCAGGGGGCGCACGCCGATGCCGAGCAGGCGGTGGCCGAGCGTCGATCCGAGGGTGGCCACCAGCACGAGGTTCTCGACCGCGAACACCGCCAGGGTCGCCCACTCGTCGCCCGAGAACAGCCACCAGCTGATCGCCATGCAGGCGAACCAGTCGATCAGCAGCGCCGGCACCCGCCGGCCCAGGGAGGCCATCGACCCGGCGCCCTCCGGCGGCAGGCCGAGCCGTTCGCCGTGGTAGGTGTTCTCGTCGCCGCCGGGACCGGCCAGGATGTCGCGTCGTTCCACGCGCCGAAGCCTACGCGTCCCCGGCGTGCACCCGGCTCACGACCCGTCCGGAATGTCCTCCCACTCCCGCAGCCCGTCACGCGGATGTCACACCCGCAGGGGCTGCGTAACACGCACGAAACACTTGCTACACCGCGAGGAAACCGCCTGGCCGTATTCTGGGGGCAGCCCAGGTCCACCGGGTACCACTAACCAAGGAGCTACGGATGTTCAAGAACGCCGAGGAAGCGATCGCCTTCACTCGCGATCAGGACGTCGAGTTCGTCGACGTGCGGTTCTGCGACCTTCCCGGAGTGATGCAGCACTTCAACATTCCGATCGC
>JBQGOU010000090.1:3865-8245 GCA_052086865.1 Cellulomonadaceae bacterium | reverse complement strand
TTCTTCGCCCCCGAGGCGGAGTTCTACGTGTTCGACGACGTGCGCTTCGCCACCGACCAGCACTCGAGCTTCTACTACCTGCAGTCCAAGGAAGCTGCCTGGAACACCGGCCGTGAGGAGGAGGGTGGCAACCTCGGGTACAAGACCCGGTACAAGGGCGGCTACTTCCCCGTCCCGCCGAACGACCAGTTCGCGGACCTCCGTGACGAGATGTGCCACGTGCTCGGCCAGGTGGGCCTGGACGTCGAGCGTGCGCACCACGAGGTCGGCACCGCCGGCCAGCAGGAGATCAACTACCGCTTCAGCACGCTGACCGCCGCGGCGGACGACCTGCTGAAGTTCAAGTACGTCATCAAGAACGTGGCCTGGGAGGCCAACAAGTCTGTGACGTTCATGCCGAAGCCGCTCTTCGGCGACAACGGCTCGGGCATGCACTCCCACCAGTCGCTGTGGAAGGACGGCAAGCCGCTGTTCTTCGACGAGGCCGGCTACGGCGGCCTGTCCGACCTGGCCCGCTGGTACATCGGTGGGCTGCTCAAGCACGCCCCATCAGTCCTCGCCTTCACCAACCCGTCGGTGAACTCCTACCGCCGTCTGGTGCCGGGCTACGAGGCGCCGGTCAACCTGGTCTACTCGGCCCGTAACCGCTCGGCCTGCATCCGCATCCCGATTACCGGATCGAACCCGAAGGCCAAGCGCATCGAGTTCCGCGTGCCGGACCCTTCGGCCAACCCCTACCTGGCGTTCTCCGCGCAGCTGATGGCCGGCATCGACGGCATCCGCAACCGCATCGAGCCACCCGAGCCGATCGACAAGGACCTGTACGAGCTGCCCCCCGAGGAGCACGCGCAGATCCAGCAGGTCCCGGCCTCGCTCGACGGCGTCCTGGACGCCCTCGAGGCCGACCACGACTTCCTCACCGAGGGCGACGTGTTCACCAAGGACCTCATCGAGACGTGGCTGGACTACAAGCGCAGCGCCGAGATCGACCCGGTGCGCCTGCGCCCGACCCCCCACGAGTTCGAGCTGTACTACGACGTGTGAGTCGCTGACGGCACGTGAAGAGCCCGTCCGGGCCCGGTCTCACCGGGTCCGGGCGGGCTCTTCGCCGGTCACCGCACTCCTGTGCCTGTGCATGTCTCCCGCGGCAGGCACCGGGCCGAGCCCGGCATCGAGTCCCGGCGCCGCTCAGGAGTCGTAGAACACCCGCTCCACAACGCCGCGGGCGCGGCGCGAGGCGCGCAGGTACTCCTCGGCGAGCTCATCCGCCTCGTCGGCGGGATAGTCCAGGATCCGCGCGACCCCGCGCAGTGCCTGGCGGTCGGTGGGCAGCACGTCGGCCTGCGACCCACCGGCCCGTCCCGTCCACAGGACGATGGCGTTACGGATGCCGGAGCCGAGCAACCATGCCTGGCGCAGGGTGGCGACGTCGTCGGAGTCCATGAGGCCGAGCTCGCCCAGCGCGTCGAGGGCGCCCAGCGTCGATGTGGTGCGCAGCGCCGCGTGGGCGTGCGCATGCTGCAGCTGCGCCAGCTGCACGGTCCACTCGACGTCGCTGATCCCGCCCCGGCCCAGCTTCACGTGCCGAGTCGGGTCCGCGCCGCGCGGCAGCCGCTCGCTCTCCACGCGGGCCTTGATCCGCCGGATCTCCCGCGTGGCGGCGGCGTCGAGGCCCTGCGGGTAGCGCAGCGACGCGATCAGGTCGACGAAGCGCTGCGCCAGGCCCTCGTCGCCGGCCACCGGCCGGGCGCGCAGGAGCGCCTGGCTCTCCCACACCTGGGACCAGCGTGCGTAGTACTCGACATAGGAGTCGAAGGACCGCACCAGCGGGCCCTGACGCCCCTCGGGCCGCAGATCGGCATCCACCTGCAGCGCGGGCTCCGGGCCGACCTGCCCCAGCAGCGTGCGCATCCGCGTGGCCACCTCGAGCGCGAACTTCTGCGCCGCGCCATCGTGCTCTCCGGCCACCGGCTCGTAGACGAACATGACGTCGGCGTCCGAGCCGTATCCGGACTCGTGCCCACCGAGGCGTCCCATCGCGACCACGAGCATGCGTACGGGTGCGGCGGCGAGCCCCCGCTCGTCACGCAGGCTCACCTCGGCAACCCGCAGCGTGCCCTGGAGCACGACGTCGGTCACGGCCGAGATGGCGCGGCCGGCCGCCTCCGGGTCGGACATGTGCAGCAGCTCGGCCGCGGCGGTGCGCGCCAGCTCCCGGCGGCGCAGGGCACGCAGCGACTGCGCGGCGGGACCGACCTCGGTGGCGCGGGTCAGGACCGCGTCGACCTCGCGCACCAGCCGCTGCTCCGGCACGGCCACGAGCTCATCGTCGTCGCCCAGCCAGCGCACGGACTCCGGCGAGGCGGACAGCGCCTGGGCCATGTAACGGGAGGAGGACAGCAGCAGGGCGAGCCGGTACGCCGCCGTGCCCGAGTCGCGCAGCAGCTTCAGGTACCAGTGCGTGGTACCCATGGCCTCGGACAGGGTCCGAAAGCCCAGCAGACCGGCGTCCGGGTCGGCGCCCTCGGCGAACCACCCGATCATCACGGGCAGCAGCTGACGCTGGATGGCGGCACGCCGGCTCACACCGTCGGTCAGCGCGGCGATGTGGCGCAGCGCCCCCGCCGGGTCGCGGTAGCCGATTGCGGCGAGCCGCGCCTGGGCGGCCTCGGGCCGCAGACTCGCCTCGCCCGAGGACAGTTGGGCGACCGCCGGCAGGATGGGGCGGTAGAACAGCGCCTCGTGCATCGCCCGCACCTCGCGCCGAGTGGCGCGCCAGCGCTCGAGCAGCCCCTCGGCACCCTCGGTGCGCATGCCGAGGGAGCGAGCGAGCCGGCGCAGGTCCGTCTCGGCCGTCGGCAGCAGGTGGGTGCGCCGCATCCGGTGCATCTGGATGCGGTGCTCGAGCGCCCGCAGAAAGCGATAGCTCACCGCCATGCGCGCGGCGTCCTCACGTCCGACGTACCCACCCTCGCTCAACGCGGCCAGGGCCCCCAGGGTGCTCGAGCCGCGGATCGAGGCGTCGGTGCGCCCATGCACCAGCTGCAGCAGCTGGACGGTGAACTCGACGTCGCGTAGGCCGCCCTTGCCCAGCTTGAGCTGGCGATCGGCCTCCGCGAGCGGCACGTGCTGTTCGACGCGCCGGCGCATGGCCTGGGAGTCGGAGACGAAGTTGTCGCGGGTCACCGCCTGCCACACGAACGGGTCGACCATCTCCCGGTAGGCGGCGCCCAGCCCACGGTCGCCCGCAACGGGCCGTGCCTTGAGCAGGGCCTGGAACTCCCAGGTCTTCGCCCAGCGCTCGTAGTAGGCCTTGTGGCTGGCCAGCGTGCGCACGAGCGGGCCGTCCTTGCCCTCCGGGCGCAGCGCAGCGTCGACCGGCCACAGCGGCGGCTCCCCCGCCGGCGCCGAGCATGCCGTGGACAGGCTCGCCGCCAGGCGCGTCCCCGCCTCCAGCGCATACCCCTCGTCGTAGCCGTCCGCGGGCTCCACCACGTAGATCACGTCGACGTCGCTCACGTAGTTCAGCTCGCGGCCACCGCACTTGCCCATGCCGATGACGGCGATGCGCACCCCGGCGCCGTGATCCGCCAGTCCGGCGCGACCCACTGCGAGCCCGGCCTCGAGCGACGCGCCCGCCAGGTCCGCAAGTGCGGCGGCGACGCGAGGCATGACGCTCAGCGGCTCCCCGCAGGTCAGGTCCGCCGCGGCGATCCGCAGCAGCCGCCGACGATACGCGCGGCGCAGCCGGTCGATCGCCCCCGGTCCGGCGTCGGCGGCGACCGGTAGGACGGCGTCGGGGCCCGCGCCCACAGCGCGCAGCATCTCGGCGCGCAGCGCTTCCGGACCCTGGCCGATGCCGGGGTCGTCGTCGGCCAGCGACTCCAGCAGGTCCGGGTGCCGGATGATCTCGTCGCCCAACGCGGGCGAGGCCCCCAGCAGGGACAGCAGACCTGCTCGCGCACCGTCGTCGCGCAGCACGGCACGCATCTGGGCGACCGTGGCCTCACCCGCCTGCGTCACCGACTCGCTGAGCCGCACGAGCCCGAGCAGCGCCTGGTCCGGGTCCGCAACCTCCCCCAGGTTCGTCAGGGCGTCGGGGTGGTCCTCGATCGTGCCGATCACGGTCCGCAGGCAGTCGTCCGCCAGCATCCGTTCGGCACGAGCGGGGTCGAGCACCCCGGCACGGCGCAACTGGGCGCCCAGGCTCATGGGCCGGCCCACGCCACGCGGGCCGCTGCCTGCGGGACTCTCGGACCGCGACAGGGTGGTCATCCAGGTGCCTCTCAGCTCTCGGGACGCGGCGCGGACGGCTACAGGATGTGCAGGAAGCGCTTGACCTCGAACGGCGTCACCTGGGAGCGGTACTCCTCCCACTCC
>JBQGOU010000090.1:0-3765 GCA_052086865.1 Cellulomonadaceae bacterium | reverse complement strand
CAGGAAGCGCTTGACCTCGAACGGCGTCACCTGGGAGCGGTACTCCTCCCACTCCCGGCGCTTGTTGCGCAGCACGAAGTCGAAGACGTGCTCGCCGAGAGTCTCGGCCACGAGCTCGGACCCCTCCATCAGCTCGATCGCCGCGTCGAGGGACTGCGGCAGGGAGGTGATGCCCGCGGCGCGGCGCTCGCTGTCGGTCAGCTCCCACACGTCCTCCGCGGAGCCCTCGGGCAGCTCATACCCCTCCTCGATGCCCTTGAGCCCTGCGGTCAGCAGCAGGGCGAGCGCCAGATAGGGGTTGGCGGCGGCGTCCAGCGCGCGGTACTCCACCCGCTGGGAGTTGGACTTGCCGGGCTTGTACATGGGCACACGCACCAGCGAGGAGCGGTTGTTGTGCCCCCAGCAGATGTAGCTCGGGGCCTCGGCCCCGCCCCACAGCCGCTTGTAGGAGTTCACGTACTGGTTGGTCACGGCCGTGATCTCGGCGGCGTGGGTGAGCAGGCCCGCGATGAACGAGCGTGCGGTTTTGGACAGGTCGTACTCCGCGCCCGGCTCGTAGAAGGCGTTGCGGTCCCCCTCGAACAGGGACAGGTGCGCGTGCATGCCCGAGCCGGGGGCGTCCGCCAGCGGCTTCGGCATGAACGAGGCGAACACGCCCTGGCCGAGCGCCACCTCCTTGACCACGGTGCGGAACGTCATCAGGTTGTCCGCCGTGGTCAGGGCGTCCGCGTAGCGCAGGTCGATCTCGTTCTGGCCGGGGCCCGCCTCGTGGTGGGAGTACTCCACGGAGATGCCCATCGACTCCAGCATCGTGATCGCCGCACGGCGGAAGTCGTGTGCCGTGCCCCGCGCCACGTGGTCGAAGTAGCCGGCCTGGTCGATCGGCACAAGCGGCGCCGTCTCGTCGACGGGCGGCTGGAACAGGTAGAACTCGACCTCGGGGTGCGTGTAGTAGGTGAAGCCCTGGTCGGCGGCCTTCGCCAGCGCGCGCTTGAGCACGTAGCGCGGATCGGCAAGCGAGTTGGTGCCGTCCGGGTTGAGGATGTCGCAGAACATGCGCGCGGTGCCGTTGCGCTCCCCGCGCCACGGCAGGATCTGGAACGTCGCGGGATCGGGGCGCAGGATCATGTCGGCCTCGAACACCCGGGTCAGGCCCTCAATCGTGGAGCCGTCGAAGCCGATGCCCTCGCTGAAGGCCTGCTCGAGCTCGGCGGGCGCGATCGCGACGGACTTCAGGATGCCCAGCACGTCGGTGAACCAGAGCCGGATGAAGCGGATGTCGCGCTCCTCGACGGTGCGGAGCACGAACTCCTGCTGCTTGTCCATGTGGCCATCCCTTACGTGATACGACGACGGATCCGGTGGTCGACGGGTCTTGCTACGACAGTATCCCGCATCGGACCGGTGCTCCGGCGCGAGTGGGTCGATGCGCGTGCACCCTCTAGGCTGGCGCCATGGCGAAGCTGCGCATTGCCCTCGGACAGATCGACGCCTGGGTCGGCGACCTCGACCGCAACGTCGCCACCGCGGTCGACCAGGCCCACCGTGCGGCCCAGGCCGGCGCCCGGTTGCTCGTGCTGCCCGAGATGGCGCTCACCGGCTACCCGATCGAGGACCTCGCCCTGCGCGCAGCCTTCCAGCGCGCGGCCGCGGACGCGGCGCGCTCGCTCGCACGCCACCTCGCCGACGGCGGCCTGGACGAGCTGACCGTCGTCGTCGGCGGCCTGGGCACGGCAGGCCGAGAACGGCCCGCCCCGTCCCCCGAGGGCGACGACGACGCGCCCCTGCCCCGGCCGGAGCGCCCGACGAACCGGGCGATCGTCCTGCGCGGAGGCACCGTGCTCGCCCAGTACGACAAGCACCACCTGCCCAACTACGGGGTGTTCGACGAGTTCCGCATCTTCGCGCCAGGAGATTCGACGTGTGTGGTCGACGTGGACGGCCTGCGCGTGGGCATCGTCATCTGCGAGGACATCTGGCAGGACGGCGGCCCGGTCGAAGGGCTCGCGGGCCAGGACATCGACCTGCTTGCTGTCCTCAACGGTTCGCCCTTCGAGGAGGGCAAGGGGCACCTGCGCACCGAGCTCGCCGCACGCCGCGCACGCCAGGTGCACGCCCCCCTCGCCTACGTGAACCTCACCGGCGGGCAGGACGATCTGGTGTTCGACGGCGGATCCTTCGTCACCGACGCGACGGGCGCCGTGGCCGCCAGGGCACCGCAGTTCACCGAGCACCTGCTGGTGTGCGATGTGCACGCGGACGGGACGGTGACGGGCGGCACCTCGTGCACCCCGCTGGACGCCGACGAGGAGGTGTACCGGGCGATCGAGACGGGCCTGGCCGGCTACGCGCACAAGAACGGCTTCCGCTCGGTGGTGCTCGGCCTCTCCGGCGGCATCGACTCCGCGCTCGTCGCGGCGATCGCCGCGGACGCCGTGGGCGGCGCGAACGTCGTCGGGGTCTCCATGCCGTCGTCCTACTCCTCGGCGCACTCCAAGGATGATGCGGCGGACACCGCCGCACGCATCGGCGCCGACTACCGGGTGCAGCCCATCGCCCCCATGGTCGACGCCTTCCAGGCCCAGCTCGGCTTCGAGGGTGTGGCCGCGGAGAACCTGCAGGCCCGGGTGCGCGGCGTCGTGCTCATGGGGCTGTCCAATGCGGAGGGTCACCTCGTGCTGGCCACGGGGAACAAGTCCGAGCTGGCCGTGGGCTACTCCACGATCTACGGCGATGCCGTCGGTGGCTACGCCCCCCTCAAGGACGTGGACAAGTCCCGCGTGTGGGCGCTGGCACGCTGGCGCAACAACCGTGCGCTCGACACGGGCCAGATCCCGCCGATCCCCGAGAGCTCGATCACCAAACCGCCGTCGGCCGAGCTGCGCCCGGGCCAGGTGGACCAGGACTCGCTGCCCGCCTACGACCTGCTCGACCAGGTGCTGGGCGCCTACGTCGAGGACGTCGAGGGACGCGCGGAGCTGCTCGCGCGCGGCTTCGACGCCGAGGTCGTGGACCTGGTCGTCTCGCTGGTCGACCGCGCGGAGTGGAAGCGCCGGCAGTACCCGCTCGGTCCCAAGGTCACGCCGATCGCCTTCGGGCGCGACCGCCGCCTGCCGATCACCAACCGCTGGCGCGAGCCGCTGCCCGGCTCAGGCGCCTGAACCCCGCCCGCCGTCCCTTCCGCGCCAACCCCGACTGGAGCACCGATGACCTCGCCAGCACCCGACGCCGCCACGCCTGCGCCGCGCCGATTCCGAGTGCAGCACCTGACCGAGGCCAAGCGCGAGGGGCGCCGGCTGACCATGCTCACCGCCTACGACGCGGTGACCGCGCGCATCTTCGACGAGGCGGGCATCGACCTGCTGCTCGTCGGGGACTCGATGGGTGACAACATGCTCGCCCACGAGAGCACGATTCCGGTCACGGTCGACGAGATGATCCCGGCCGTCCGGGCGGTCACGCGGTCCGTGCGCCGGGCCTTCGTCGTGGCTGACCTGCCCTTCGGCTCCTATGAGGCGTCCCCCGCCCAGGCGCACGCCACCGCGGTGCGCATGGTCAAGGAGGCGGGCGCCCACGCGGTCAAGATCGAGGGCGGTATGCGCGTGACACCGCAGGTAGAGCTGCTGACCGGCGCGGGTATCCCCGTCGTCGGGCACCTCGGCTTCACCCCCCAGTCGGAGAACCTGCTGGGCGGCAAACGGGTCCAGGGGCGCGGGGACGAGGCCGCCGAGCGGCTGCGCGCCGACGCGCTCGCGCTGCAGGAGG
>JBQGOU010000089.1:9191-10865 GCA_052086865.1 Cellulomonadaceae bacterium | reverse complement strand
GTCCTCAAACGGACAGCGCCCGTCGAAACCGTCGTCGTCGCATGTGAGGGAGGTGACGTCTCGGCAGGTCAGGAGGTCATCGTCGACCCGGCCGGGGTGTCGCCGGACCGTCCGGCTCCCCGCCCGCCCGTGGCGCGCGGCATCGCCCCCCGCCCCGGCCGGTAGACCCGTGCGCGGTACGGATCACCTGCTGCTGCGGTTGCGGGTCAGGCAAGGACGCGCACGCGTCCGCGCGGCGCTGGGACCGGTGCTGCTCGCCGCCGGAGCCGGCATCGTCGCGTATCTCATCGGCGAGCACGTACTCGGGCACGAGTACCCGTTCTTCGCGCCGATCGGGGTGTGGATGTGCCTCGGCTTCACCAGCGACCGGCAGGTGCGGCGGGTGGCCGAGCTCGCCGTCGGTGTCGCGCTCGGCACGGGCTTCGGGTCGCTGGCGGTGCACCACCTGGGGACCGGGCCGTGGCAGATCGCCATCGTGGTGGTCATCGCCGTGCTGCTGTCCCGATTCATCGACGCCGGGGTGCTGCTCGCGACGCAGGCCGGGACCCAGGCGATCGTCATCGTGGGGATGCCGACCCTCGGCGGTGGGCCGATGGGGCGGTGGACCGATGCCATGGTCGGCGGCGTGGTCGCCCTGATCGCCGCAGCGCTCGTCCCCGGCGACCTGCGCAAACGACCCAGGGCGCTCGGGCGGGAGGCGGCCACCGAGATGGCGGAGATGCTCGGACGCCTCGCAGGCGCGCTGGGGGAGGGGTCGCCGGAGGGGGTTGAGGACGCGCTCGTGCGGGGGCGCGGCGCGCAGCCGACGCTCGAGCGGTGGCAGACCGCCGCCACGGCCGCCCAGGAGAGCGCCCGGGTCAGCGCCGGTGCGCGGGGGCACCGGGCGGAACTGGTCGAGCTGGGTCGACAGGCCGTGCTCATGGACCGGGCCATGCGGTCGGTGCGCGTGCTGGCCAGGCGTGCGATCCCGGTGTGCGAGCACGAGCACGATGTTGCGCCCGTGGTCGAGGTGATCGGGCAGACCGCGCTGGGGGTGCAGGAGCTGGCGGCGGCCATCGGCCGGGGAACCTCGGCCCACGAGGCGCGAGAGCTGCTGACGTCGGCCGCACGTCTCGCGGCTCCCGGCGTGCTGGGCGTGGACGACTGGCAGGTGCAGTCGCTCATGATGCTGATGCGCAGCCCGATCGTGGACCTGCTCGAGGCCGCCGGGTGCACGCCGGCCGAGGCCCGCGAGGTGTTGCCGGAGCTCTGAGCGCTCGACCCCGTACGATCGACGGGTGCTCCCGGCGATCTCGAACCTGCAGCAGCTCATCCTGCTCATCCTGACCGGCGCGATCTTCCTGACCCAGATCGTGTGCCTGGTGGACGCTGCCACGCGGCCGGCGCGAGCCTTCGCCGTGGAGGGTAAGCGCACCAAGGGCTTCTGGCTCGCCGCGCTCGGCGTGGCCGCGCTGTTCGGCTTCCTGGCTCTGGGCGGCAGCCAGCTGCTGTTCCTCGGCTTCCTGTCCGCGGTGCCCGCGATCATCTACCTGGTCGACGTGCGGCCAGCGCTCGCCCCGCACGGGCGCGGCGGCTCCGACCGTGCAGTGAACTCGACTCTCCGAGCCTCAGCGGCCCGCCCGTAGCGGGCCAACGCCCGCCGGGTAGATCGGAAGTGCGTCGTGTGGGGAGAGT
>JBQGOU010000089.1:7233-9181 GCA_052086865.1 Cellulomonadaceae bacterium | reverse complement strand
CGGCTCCGGCGGCCGGGGCCCCGGCCGTGGGTCCGGCGGAGGGTGGTGAGCCGTGCGCGCCGTGATCCAGCGGGCCTCGCGGGCGTCCGTCACCGTCGCCGGTGAGGTCGTCTCCTCGTTCGACGGGCCCGGTCTGCTCGTCCTGGTCGGGGTCACGCACGACGACGGTCCGGCGCAGGTCGAGCTCGTGGCGCGCAAGATCGCGGACCTTCGGATCCTGCGCGACGAGCGCTCGGCGCTCGACGTCGGCGCGCCGGTGATCGTGGTCAGCCAGTTCACGTTGTACGCCGACGTGCGCAAAGGCAGGCGACCCACGTGGAACGCGGCGGCGCCGGGTCCCGTGGCGGAGCCGCTCGTCGACGCGGTGGTCGAGGCGCTGCGCGCGAAGGGGCTGACCGTGGGCACCGGGGTGTTTGGGGCGGACATGGCGGTCGAGCTCGTCAACGACGGGCCCGTGACCATCGTGGTCGACACGAGCCGGTAGGGCAGGACTACTCCTGACGCAGCAGATCGGGGGTGGTTCGCGCCCGGACAACGCGGCTCCGACCGTGCAGTGAACTCGACTCACCGAGCCTCAGCGGCCCGCCCGTCCCGGGCCAACGCCCGCCAGGTCTAGGCTCGTGCGGCGACGGCCTGAGCCGTCCCCGCGCTGGGTCGGATGCCCGCGCGTCCCCGTGAACGCGACGGAAGGTACGTCCATGTGTGCAGTCGAGCAGGACGTTGGCGCCGCCGCGTCGTCCTCGCCGGACTCTGTGAGCACGACCGAGACTCTCGGGCACGGCCTGCGGACCCGCCACCTGACCATGATGGGGCTGGGCTCGGCGATCGGTGCCGGGCTCTTCCTCGGATCGGGTCAGGGCATCGCCACGGCGGGTCCCGCGGTGCTCGTGTCCTACGCGGTGGCCGGGGTGCTGGTCATCCTCGTGATGCGGATGCTCGCGGAGATGGCCGTGGCCATGCCCGCCAGCGGCTCCTTCTCCGTGTACGCCGAGGCGGCGCTCGGCAGGTGGGCGGGGTTCTTGCTCGGCTGGCTGTACTGGTTCACGATCGTCATGGTGCTCGGCGCTGAGATCACCGGGGTGGCGCGGATCGTGACCGGGTGGGCGCCAGGCGTGCCGCAGTGGTCCGTCGCACTCGCCATCGTCGTGGTCTTCGCCGTGGTGAACCTGTGGGGCGTGCGCCAGTTCGGCGAGTTCGAGTTCTGGTTCGCCTTCATCAAGGTCGCCGCGATCATCGCGTTCCTGGTCATCGGCCTGCTGCTCGCCTTCGGCCTGCTGCCGGGCACCGAACCCGTCGGCACGCGCTATCTGCTCGGTGAGGGCGGCTTCGCACCCGCGGGGCTGCCCGGGATGGCCGCCGGGCTGCTCGTGGTCGTCTTCGCCTTCGGCGGCATCGAGATCGTCACGATCGCCGCGGCCGAGGCGCGCAACCCGCAGCGCGCCGTCGCGCGCGCGACGCGGTCGATCCTGTGGCGCATCCTCGTGTTCTACATCGGCTCGGTCGCTCTGATGGTCACCGTCCTGCCGTGGACCTCGCCCGAGCTGCAGGCGGGGCCCTTCGTCGCCGTGCTCGAGCGCGCGGGGGTGCCCGGCACGGCTGCGGTGATGGAGGTCGTCGTCGTGCTCGCGCTGCTCTCCGCCTTCAACGCCAACGTGTACGCGACCTCCCGGATGGCCTTCTCCCTCGCCGGGCGCGGCGACGGACCCCGCGCCCTGCGCAAGGTCTCGGACCGGGACGTGCCGTGGGTCGCCGTGCTCGTCTCGGTCGCCATGGGCCTGGTCGCCGTCCTGCTCAACTGGCTGCTGCCGGACGCGCTGCTCGGGCTGCTGCTGAACGCCGTCGGCGCCGCGCTGCTCGTGGTGTGGGTGATGATCGTCATCGCGCACCTGCGGCTGCGGCCGCGGCTCGACGCCGCCGACGCCGCGGCCGGACGCACCAGGGCGCTGCG
>JBQGOU010000089.1:0-7223 GCA_052086865.1 Cellulomonadaceae bacterium | reverse complement strand
GCGGCTTCCCCTGGGTGAGCTGGGCGACGCTGACCGCGCTCGCGGCCCTGACCGCCTTGATGCTCGCGGACGGCGCAGCACGCGCCCAGCTGCTCGCCACCAGCGGCCTCGTCCTGGTGCTGCTCGCGATCTATGCCGTGACCCGCCGCAGGCGGGAGGGCGTCTTTACGCCGGTGTGACCAACCTCATGCACCATCGCGACATAGTCACGGCCCGCTCCGTGTTGGACAGCGTGGGCAGGGTCGGCCACTCGACCATGAGGGCGGTGGGGCCCGGCCGAGGAGGCGAGTGCAGAACATGAGTGACGCAACCGTCAACCCGTACACCGGGGAGCAGACCGCAGTGTTCCCCCACAGTGCTGCACCGCGCCGCCGAGCTGCTGCGCGAGCGCGCGGACCACTACGCCGCGATCCTCACCCTGGAGATGGGCAAGGTGACGGCGGAGGCGCAGGCCGAGATCGAGCTGTCCGCGAAGATCCTCGAGTGGTACGCGGACGAGGCCGAGGGCCTGCTTGCCCCGCAGCCGATCCCCGTGCGGGAGAAGTCCTCGGGCGAGGCCGTGCTCGTGCACGAGCCCCTCGGCGTGCTGTTCGCCGTCGAGCCGTGGAACTTCCCCTTCTACCAGCTCGCGCGCATCGCCGGTCCTCAGCTCTCCGCGGGGAACACCCTCATCGTCAAACACGCCTCGAACGTCCCGCAGGCAGCCCTCGCCTTCGAGGAGCTGCTGCGGGACGCGGGCCTGCCCGACGGCGGCTATGCGAACGTCTTTGCCACACGTGACCAGATCGGCCGCATCATCGCGGACAAGCGGGTGCGCGGTGTTGCGCTCACCGGCTCGGAGGCCGCAGGCGCGGATGTCGCGCAGAAGGCCGGGGCCGCGCTCAAGAAGAGCACGCTCGAGCTCGGTGGCAACGACGCATTCGTCGTGCTCGACGACGCCGAGCTCGACGCAACGGTGAAGTGGGCCGTGTTCGGCCGGCACTGGAACGCCGGCCAGGTCTGCGTGTCCTCCAAGCGGATGATCGTGGTCGACGCCGTCTACGACGAGTTCCTGCGCCGCTACACCGGTGGCGTCGCCGCGCTGCGTGCGGGCGACCCCACCGATCCGGCGACGACGCTTGCGCCGCTGTCCTCGGCCAAGGCCGCCGACGACGTGCGCGACCAGATCGCCAAGGCCGTGGCCGGCGGGGCCACCGCCACCGAGGTGGGCCCCGCGGTGCCCACCCAGGGGGCCTTCGTCCAGCCGACCATCCTGCCCGACCTGACCCCGGAGAACCCCGCCTACTACCAGGAGTTCTTCGGCCCCGTCTCGCTGGTGTTCCGGGCCGTCGACACCGATGACGCGGTGCGGATCGCGAATGACTCTGACTTCGGCCTGGGTGGCTCGGTGTTCACCGCCGACGTCGAGCGGGGTCGGCAGGTGGCGGCCCGCATCGAGACCGGCATGGTCTTCGTCAACCACCCCACGCTCGTCAAGGCCGACGTGCCCTTCGGCGGCGTGAAGCGCTCCGGCTACGGCCGCGAGCTGACGGACCTGGGGCTCAAGGAGTTCGTCAACCACAAGGTGATCGACGTCGTGGACATCGACGCCGGGTTCTGACCCTCGCGGGTGGGTGCCGCCGCGGCGCCCACCCCGCTCCGGCTGCGCGGACGCCCGATCTCCCCTACGCTCCGGGGCGAAGCCACCCCACCCCAAGGAGCTGACACCGATGCGGACAAGACGAGCCGGACTCCTGGCGACGACGGCAACGATCGGACTGCTGCTGGCAGGCTGCGGAGGATCGGGGACCGAGACGGGAGACCCCGAGGCCGACGCGGTTCTCGAGGAGGCCGCGGCATCCGACGCCGAGAAGGGCACGGCGGAGCACCTCTACCGCCCCGCGGAGGACGTCGATCTCGAGCCGGTCGCCGATGCGGTCCTGCACCTGCCGAACGGCGATCTCGCCCTCGTCGGACGCGGGGTGGCGGCGGAGGCGCTCAGCGACGCCGTGCTCAACCCCAAGACGTTCAGCGCCCCCGAGGGCCTCGTCTTCCACGTCTTCGAGTTCACGGGCGCCGACGGTCTCAGCGAGGACGTGGTCCTGCGCGCGGGCTCGCAGGAGTGGCCCGTCACCACCGGTGTGCTCGAGCGCGGCATCGCGCTGCTCGCCGCTCCCGGCGAGACGGTGTCGCTCGACCTGGTCCACTTCGACGTCGCCCAGACACTCGATCTGTCCACCGGCGAGCGGACGAGCGTCGGTGTGGGGGAGGACTGGTACTCGGGCGAGGAGCTCGTCGCGCCCGAGCGGGACCTCTCGACGATTGTGGACAGCGCCTTCGGCACGCTGGACTGGACGGCGCGGATCGACTCCGTCGAGCGGGTGCCGTTCGACTTCGAGTTCGGCGGATGGGTGGACGACGGCGCGGGGTCGTGGATCTCGGTGGCCATCGCCGACGTGGAGTGGACCAAGCACGACGACGCCTACTGGGGCAACCCGCGCTACGACGCGAGCGCCACGCTCACGGATGCCGACGGCGTCACGTACGAGCCCACGGACACGACGCGTCGCGGCCTGGACGGGGAGTACTCCTGGGTGTTCGCCGTCCCCTCCGGCGGAACCGAGTACGAGCTCACGATCACCGACGGCGTGCGCCTGACGATGCACGCTGACCCGACCAACACCGACGAGCCCGACGCCGTGGTGACCGTCCCGCTCGTCACGGAGCCCTCGGCGTAGCGCTGGCGCAGTCCGCGACCGGAGCTGGAGCGAATGCTGCTCCCGGTGGCGGCGGGTCGGCCCTGTCCGGCACCGCGGCGCCGGGGGCCGGGCCGGCCGCACGGTCAGCCCGCACAGCGGCCCGATCAGCAGCGCGAACGCCACCGTGCCGAGCCCGACGTCGCCGCCGAGCAGCCAGCCGACGCCGAGCACGCTGATCTCCACCCCGGCGCGCGCCGACCACAGCGGCCACCCGAGCCGCGAGCTGAGTCCGGTCATCAGCCCGTCCCGGGGTCCGGGGCCGAGGCGCGCGCCGATGTACAGCCCGCTCGCGACGGCGAGCAGCACCAGCCCGGCGGTGAACAGTGCCACCCGTGCCCAGATCGCGTCGAGGTTCGGGATGAGCCACAGCCCGAGCTCGATGCTCGGTCCGATGACCAGGATGTTCAACACGGTGCCCAGCCCGGGACGTTGGCGCAGGGGGATCCACAGCGCCAGCACCATCAGCCCGATGATGTTGGTGAGCCACCCGATGCCCACGCCCGTCTGGTTCGACACGCCCTGGGCGAAGACCGTCCACGGGTCGACGCCGACGGCGGCCGCGATCATCGTCGCGTCGGCGAGGCCGTAGAGCACCAGGCCGGTCAGGAGGCGGAGCAGGCGGGTCGGCATGAGAGCCATCCCAGTCCTAAAGTGGCCTGGGGGCAAGATGCCAATTCTGCTACGGTGGCCCGGTGCCGACCCAGACGATCACCGCGGCGCGGCTACGGGCCGAGCTCGGGACCTGGCGCGGCGCGGGGCATCTGTACACCCACCTGGCCGATGTCATCCGGCTGCTGGTCTCCGACGGCCGGCTCACCGACGGCACCCGGCTGCCGGCCGAGCGCGAGCTCGCGGCGGAGCTCGGCCTGAGCCGAACCTCGGTCGCCGCCGCCTATGCCTCGCTGCGCGACAGCGGCCACGCCGTCAGCCGCCGCGGCTCGGGCACCGTCACGCGCTACCCGGGGCGCCGCCGCGTGCATCGCGTGGCCGCGGCGGGAGCCGAGGCAATCGACCTGACGACGGCGTGCCCCGCCCCGTGGTCCGGTCTTCGCGACCTCAACCTGCGCACGCATGAGGCGCATCCCGAGGCCTTCCTCGAGGAGGGCTACGACCTTGTCGGCCTGCCCGAGCTGCGCGCCGCCGTTGCCGAGCGTTACACCGCGCGGGGCCTGGCAACCGCGCCGGAGCAGATCATGATCACCCTCGGCGCCCAGCACGCCCTGTTCCTGCTGGCGCGCACGCTGCTACGACGCGGGGACCGCGCGATGGTCGAGGCGCCCACCTACCCGCATGCCCGGGAGGCGCTCAGCGCCGCGGGCGGCCGGCTCGTGGAGGTTGCCGTCCGGGACCAGGGCTGGGACCTCGACGGCGCTTTTGAGGTGCTGCGCCGCACCACGCCCCGTGTCGGCTACCTGATCCCCGACCACCACAACCCCACCGGCGCCACCATGGGGATGCCGGAGCGGGCCAGCCTGATCGAGGCCGCCGCCCGGGCCGGAACCGTGCTGGTGGTCGACGAGACGACCGCCGAGCTGTCGTTCGACGGCTCGTGCATCGTGCCGTTTGCAGCGGCGGGGGCTCGAGAGCTCTGCGACGAGCACGTCGTGACGATCGGGTCGCTGAGCAAGACCGTGTGGGGTGGGCTGCGCGTGGGGTGGATCCGCACCACCCCGGACCGGGTGGCCGCACTGGAGTCTGCCCGGCGTCTCGGCGACCTCGGGACCGCGACCTGGGAGCAGTTCCTCGCCCTGGAGGCGCTCGCCGACTATCCCAGGATCCTCGCGGAGCGCGGTGTAGCGCTGGCCTCCGGCGAGCGCGCCCTGCGGGCGGCGCTCGCCGAGGCGCTTCCCTCGTGGCACGTGCCTGCCGTTCGCGGCGGCGTGTGCACCTGGGTGCGGCTCGACGAACCCGTCAGCTCCGCCCTTGTCGTCGAGGCCGCCCGATGGGACCTGCTGCTCAGCGCGGGGCCGCGCTTCGGGTCGAGCGGCGCGTTTGAGCGGTATCTGCGCCTGCCCTTCTGCCTCCCTGTCCCCTTGCTCGAGACGGCGGTCGAGCGGCTCGTGGGCGCGCACGGAGCGCTCGTCCTCGGCTCGATGCCGCGCCCGGTGGACCGGACGGTCATCTGAGCCGTTCCGGGACCAAGGTCCCGTGACTTCGCTGCGTCCGCGCGTGTGATGGAAGCACGGCCGGTCACCGACCGGCCGGCTACCGCGGGCAACGGCGCCCGCAGAGAGGAATCGAGCGATGAAGGCTCTCACGTATCACGGCCCCGGGCTCACAACCTGGGGCGACGTTCCCGATCCGACGCTGTGGGACCCCACGGACGCCATCGTCAGAATCGACACCACGACGATCTGCGGTTCGGACCTGCACATCCTGCTCGGTGACGTTCCGACCGTGGGCAGGGGCCGAGTGCTCGGCCACGAGGCCGTCGGAACGATCGTCGAGCTGGGCAGTGCGGTGAGCAAGTTCACTAGGGGCGAGCGTGTGGTGGTCCCGGCGATCACCTCGTGCGGCACGTGCACATACTGCCGCGTCGGCAAGGCCAGCCACTGCCAGTCGGTGGGCGGCATCGGGTGGATTCTCGGCCATCTGGTGGATGGCACGCAGGCCGAGTACGTCCGTGTCCCGTTCGCCGAGACCTCGTTGCACCGGGTCCCGTCCGCACTGAGCGACGAGGAGGTCATCTTCCTGTCCGATATCATCCCCACCGGATACGAGATGGGCGTCAAGAACGGCAACGTCCAACCGGGCGACAACGTCGTGTGCATCGGCGCAGGCCCGGTCGGCCTCGCGACGATGCTTACCGCCCACCTCATGGGCGCCAAGCGGGTCGTGGCAGTCGACCTCGACCCGTTCCGGCTCGAGCGGGCGGTTGCGGACTTCGGCGCCACGCACGCCGTGAACTCGGGCGATCCGGACTGGAAGGAGCAGGTGCGCGGGTTGTGCAACGACCGCGGAGCCGACGTCGTCATGGAGGCCGTCGGCATCCCCGCAACGCTTGAGGCGGCCTTCGACCTGGTGCGTCCCTACGGTCACATTGCGAACATCGGAGTGCACGGCAAGCCCGTGACACTGCCGATCGAACGGCTGTGGATCGAGAACATCACCATCACGATGGGGCTCGTGGACGGCGTGACCGCGCCCATGCTGATCGAGCTGGTCGAGGAGCGCACCATCGACATCACGCCGATGGGAACCCACTTCTTCGAGCTGGGTGAGATGGAGAAGGCCTACGACGTGTTCGCCAACGCGGGGGCGAACAAGGCGCTCAAGGTCGTGATCCGGGCGTGAGCCTCACCGGTCGCCCGGCTCTGTGCGCAGGGCCGGGTGGCCGGGCGGGGCCGTCTCGCGTTTCACGCCGCTGGCGAACACGGGCATCATCCGCCACGGTGCGCGGTTAGGCTCGGTGCGGTCAGGCCTGCGAACCCGTGCGGGCGAACGCCGCTCGTGAGGAGCTGCAGATGTTCGAGAGATTTACCGACAGAGCCCGTCGGGTCGTCGTCCTCGCCCAGGAAGAGGCGCGGATGCTCAACCACAACTACATCGGGACCGAGCACATCCTGCTCGGCCTGATCCACGAGGGCGAGGGCGTCGCCGCCAAGGCGCTGGAGTCGCTCGACATCTCCCTCGACGCGGTGCGTTCGCAGGTCACCGAGATCATCGGGGAGGGCCAGCAGGCGCCCACCGGGCACATCCCGTTCACCCCGCGCGCCAAGAAGGTGCTCGAGCTGTCCCTGCGCGAGGCGCTGCAGCTCGGCCACAACTACATCGGCACCGAGCACATCCTGCTCGGCCTGATCCGCGAGGGCGAGGGCGTCGCCGCCCAGGTGCTCACCAAGCTCGGTGCCGACCTGAACCGGGTGCGCCAGCAGGTTATCCAGCTGTTGTCCGGGTACCAGGGCAAGGAGCCCGTCGCCTCGGGCGCGCCCGCCGAGGGTCAGCCCGCCGGTTCGGCCGTCCTCGACCAGTTCGGCCGCAACCTCACGCAGGCGGCTCGCGAGGGCAAGCTCGACCCCGTCATCGGACGCGCCAAGGAGATCGAGCGCGTCATGCAGGTGCTCAGCCGCCGCACCAAGAACAACCCCGTCCTGATCGGTGAGCCGGGCGTCGGCAAGACCGCCGTCGTCGAGGGCCTCGCCCAGGACATCGTGCGCGGCGACGTGCCCGAGACCCTCAAGGACAAGCAGCTGTACACCCTCGACCTCGGCGCGCTCGTGGCCGGCAGCCGCTACCGCGGTGACTTCGAGGAGCGGCTGAAGAAGGTCCTCAAGGAGATCCGCACCCGCGGGGACATCATCTTGTTCATCGACGAGATCCACACGCTCGTCGGGGCGGGCGCGGCCGAAGGCGCGATCGACGCCGCCAGCATCCTCAAGCCGATGCTGGCGCGCGGCGAGCTGCAGACCATCGGCGCGACCACGCTCGACGAGTACCGCAAGCACATCGAGAAGGACGCTGCGCTCGAGCGCCGGTTCCAGCCGA
>JBQGOU010000088.1:0-10888 GCA_052086865.1 Cellulomonadaceae bacterium | reverse complement strand
CGGCAGCGCCTCGTACTCGAGGTAGTCCGCGCCGACGCCGATCACGCGGCCCTTGGCCGGAGCGCTCGCCTGGCCCAGCAGGCTGACGCCGTCGCCGTCGTCGTCGATGCCCACCAGGGGGATCTGGATCCGGACGGTCTCACCCTCGAAGACGCGTGCCGTGAGGTCCTTGGGCCGGGCCGGCTGTTTGGACTCCGCATCCGAGGCGTGCACGCTGACCGTGAGCCGCGCGGCCGTCACGTTGCCCGCGGAGTCGGAGATCGCGAACACGGCGTGCGCCGTCGTCGGGGTGTCCGGGGCCTGGTAGCGCAGCACGTCGCCGGAGACGAACAGCAGGCCGTCGTCGACCTGCTCCACGAGCTCGGGCTGCAGGGTCATCTCGTCGCTGTCCGGGTCGTAGGCCCCATCCATGACGGGGACGGTGACCAGACCCCCGGTGCGCACGGACACCTCCACGTCCTGCACCACCGGCGCTCGCTGCGAGGCCGACGGCGACGTCGGTTGCACGACGATCTCCCCGCGTGCCTGCGCCACCCCGTTGGACACGATGTACTCGACGATCTCAGGGCCGTCGAGCGAGCGGGTGGCGGTGATGCGCAGCAGCCGGTGGTTGAGCGTGGCCAGCTGCAGCGCCGAACCCTCGGCAGCGCTCGCCGAGACGAGCACGAGCACCCCGCCGCCCGGGTCCGTGTCGTTGGCCAGCGGGTCGATCGTCACCTCACCGCCCAGTGGCAGCAGGGCGGAGTCCCGCACGGCCACGGGCGGCAGCTGCGTCTCCGGCCAGGCCACCACGTCGATGCGGGCCAGACTGCTCGACTGGTGCGGCGGGGCGCTGACGGTGAACGGCACGTAGTAGGTGCCCACGCGCGAGGCCTGGAAGGAGAAGGTGCCGGCGCGGTAGTCGGCCACCACCTCCCCGCCCCGGTCGGAGGGCTGCACGCTTGCCAGGCGCACCGGCTCGCGCGAGCCGCTGCGCACCCGGGACAGCACGTCGACGTCGATCTGCTCGTCCACATGCGCCACCGCGTGCACCGTGTCGATGGTCGGGGCCAGCGACCCGGCGGGCCGGACGTCGATGTGCACGACGCCCTCGGTGGTCTCCTGCCCGTCCGAGACCTGCACGCGCACGCTCTGGCGGCCCAGCCGCTCGCCGTCGGCGATGAACGTCAGCATGCCGTCCGCGCGGGTGCGCACGGTGGCGCCGCCCTCGCTCACCCCGCTCAGCAGCTGCAGGTCGTCGCCGTCGGGGTCGATGAAGTCCGCCAGGACGTTCATCCGGACGCTGGCGCGCAGCTCAACCTCCGCGGCGCTCTCGCGCAGCTGCTCGGGCGCCGCGTTCTGCGTGCCCGGGGAGACGGTCAGGTGCACGGTGGCCGTCGACGGGTCGCTGGTCCCGCGCCCGTCCGTGATCGTGTAGGTGAACGAGACCGTGCCGCTCGCGCCCGGGGCGGTCTGCAGCTGCAGGGCGCGCCCACCGTAGATCGGCTGCAGGGTGCCGAACTCCTCCGGCAGCGGGTCGAACTCCGAGATCGCGATGATGCCGCACTCGCCCGAGGAGTCGTTGCCCAGCACGTCGAGCACCGTGGTGCGCCCGGCCCGCACCCCGATCTCGTCCGCCGCGGCGCTCGGGGAGGTGCTGTCCTCGGCACACTGGTCGAGCATGTTCTGCGTGGACTCGACCTCCTCGGAGTTCTCCTCGGTGTCCTCCTGCTCCTGGGACTCAATCTGGTCCCAGTTGGGCTCCTGGACCTGCGGAACGTCCTCCGGCAGCCAGATGCGCCCGCCCAGCACGTCGTTGAGCACGATCACCGAACGGTTGACCCGGAAGACCAGGCGGTCCGCGGTGCTCATGCCCTCCAGCGCCGCCAGGGTCGGCTCGTCGTCCCCGCAGGCCGAGTAGTAGCTGCCCAGCGGGGACGCCCAGGCGCCGTACACGCATCCGTCGAGGAACACCGGCCGCGCCGGTGTGCCGGCGCCGCCCGTGTCGACGCGCGCGGGCTCTCCCCCGCCCAGCGGCACCCGCAGCAGCACCGAGGGGCCCGCCACAAGCACCTCCTCGTGCGCGGCCGAGGTCTGCTGCAGCACGAGGTCGCTGCCGTACTCACGCAGGTCCGCGCTCCAGCCCTGCCCGTAGAGCACCCCAGCGGCGAGCACCACGAGCTGGTCCCCCACGGCCGCGGCCTGCTCGGGCACGATCCCGGCGCCGCCCAGGTCCTGCACGCTGGTCTCGAGCGCGTCACCGGTGAGGCGTGCGGAGTGCACCTGTCCGGTGGCCGGGTCGAAGCTGAGCACCTCACCCGTCCGGGTGACGGCGCTCAGCGCCCCCTCGCCCAGCTCGAACAGGGCGTTCTCCGGCTGGGCGACAAGCGTGTCCATCCGCTCGACCTGCGCCGCCCACACCTCGCCCGACGCCGAGGTGACGGCGGCGACGCCCGCGGCCATCGCCGTGCTCGACCCGGCCGGCACCGCCACCTGGGTGGCCAGCGTCACGGCCGCCGGGTCGACAACCGAAACCGCTGCCGGCTCGGTGAGCAGCACGTCGGAGCCGTCCTGGAGCACGTCGAAGCGCTGCTCGGCGGGAACGAGCCCGCCGTTGAGCTCCTTGACCTGCGCGTTGTAGCGCCCAAGCTTGCGCTGGGAGGTGTTGGTGAGCCACACCGAGCCGTCGTTGAGGTCGACCTGGGAGACCTTGACGCCCGGGTTGACCAGCGCGAGCACGGCCAGCAGGGCCGGCACCACGGCGATGGCGGCCATGGTGGTCCACCGACGTCCCGACCCGTCCGCGGCCGCGCGGACCCGGGCCGCGTCCCTGCGCTGCGAGGCCATCAGGAGCACACCTCGGCAGGCTGGGTGGAAGCCCGGCGGTCCGCGCGGACGATCGACACCTCGAGGCAGACCGACCCGGCGCCGGCCTCGGGCGGCACCGTCACGGTGCGGGTGTTCGTGACCTCGTACTCGCGCTCCGCCCCGGGACGCACCACGGCCCACAGGTAGGTGTCCCCCTCCTGCGGCTGGGGGTTGACCCAGGTGAACGTCACCGCGCCGTCGTCGGCGACCTCGGCGGCCAGCTCCGTGGGGGCGGGCACCGCCCCGGTGTCGAGCGAGGTCGTGGTCGTGGGCTCGGGCGTGGGGGTCGGGGCGACCTCGTCCTCACCTCGCCAGGCCAGATAGGCGGCCGTGGCGAGCATGCCGAGCACCACGAGACCGGACACGACCAGGGCCAGCGTGCGCCTGCGCCGGGGCGCAGGGCGCGGTGCGGGGGTGGGAGCCGGCGCCCCGAAGGACCCGGCCGGCAGCGGCGGCGGGGCCAGGTATCCCGGGGCGGGCAGGGCCGGCGGGGCGCCCACCCACGCGGGCGCCTGCACTGCGACCGAGGAGGCCGAACCGGCCGTCGGCACGGTGGAGACGGCTGGCTGCACGGGGTCGATGCTGACGATGGGCCGCAGCCGCGTGGCCTCACCCTCCTGCTCGATCGGCGCCCGGCGCACCGGCGCGGGCCGCTCGACCAGGTCCTCGAACAGCTCGATCGACGTCACCGACAGCCCAAGCGAGCGCTCGACCTGCTGCAGCGCGCGGGCCACCGCGAGCGCACTGTCGTAGCGCCGGGCGGGGTCTTTGCTCATGGCGCGGGCCAGGACGGCCTGCAGCGCGGGCGTGGCGTCATCGCGCTCGAGGGTGGGCAACGGGGAGCGTTCGATGCGGGAGATCAGGTCCGCCGCGCCGTTGGGCTGCCCGGCGACCTCGAAGGGGGAGCGTCCGGCCAGCATCGAGTAGATCGTCGCGGCCAGCGAGTACACGTCACCGCGCTGGTCGCCCACCGGGGTGTCGGCCAGCAGCTCCGGCGGGGACCACGGAATCGACATGCCGGTGCCGGCCGCACTGTCGCCGCCCGTCGTCGCCGCGATGCCGAAGTCGGTCAGCGCAGGCCAGCCGTAGTCCGTGGTCAGGATGTTGGCCGGCTTGATGTCGCGGTGCAGGATGCCCTGACGGTGGGCGGCCTCGACGGCCGAGGCGAGCCGGATGCCGGTGCGCAGGACCTCGGCCACGGTGATCCGCTCCGCACGGTACCGGGCGCCCAGGCCCGCACGCGAGCAGTACTCCATCACCAGGAACGGGCGCCCGTCCTGGGCGATGTCCGCATGGTAGATCGTGACGATCGACGGGTGGTGGGAGAGCTGGGCCATCAGGTTCGCCTCGGCGAAGAACCGCTGCCTGGTCGCCTCGTCGAGGGAGCTGGCAAGCAGCACCTTGACCGCCACGGACCTGTGGGGCAGCTCCTGGCGGTACTCGAAAACGTCGGCAAACCCGCCCAGCCCCAGGACACGGACGTACTCGTACCCGGGGATCTGAGGTGGGGCGGACGGTGCCCGGCGAGCTCTCATCGGTGGCGAACCACCTCGAATGTGGCTCCGTCGCCGAGGTCCACGACCGCCCCGACGGGCACCACCGTCTCGACGCCCGGGCGGATCCGCTCCGGCTCCTGGCCCGCGCGGGCGAGCGTGACACCGTTCGTGGAGTCCAGGTCGGTGACGAAGACCCGGTCCCCCTCGGCCCGCACCCGGGCGTGCGTGCGCGACACGTCGTGGTTGGGGCTGTCCACCGTCACCAGACGCGGAAGGTCCCGGTTGGACACCCGGGACACGATGGGGGCGCGCCCGATCAGCACGGTCCGGTCCAGCGTGACGACCTGCCCGGAGGACAGCACGAGCTTGGCCGGAGCCACCTCGGTAGGCACGGCGAAGGGCCCGGGCAGCTGCGCATCGCCCAGGGTGGGCAGGGACCGGCGGATCTCGACCAGGTCCGAGGACATGATCGTCATCCCGTCGTGGTCCTCCTCGGCCACACGCAGTGCGCTTGCGGCAACCGTGCGCACGGGAGCGGGCGACGGCGTGTCCGGGTGCTGCGGGCCCGCAAGCCCGGGTGCGCTGCGCAGCTCGGCCAGGTTGAGCACGGTGTCGGCGTACAGGTGCTCCTCCCCGGCCTCGAGCTCCGGCGCAACGTCCGGCACGACGGCCGGCGCAGGCGGTGGCGGCGGCACCGGGGGCGCGGCGGCAGCGGGAGCGTCGACGGCGGCGCCGATGACAGCATCGTCGGCGCCGGGCTCCGCGTGGCCGGGCTGCTGCGCCCGCAGCTCGAGCCCGACGCGCACGGCGCAGACCACGCCCGCAAGCACGGGCAGCGCGACCGCCGTCGTCATCCGGCCACCCTCGCGGGCAGGTGCGGCCACGGACAGGGAGGCGGGCGCCGCGTCCTCGATGTGCACCCACGGCTCCTCGCCGATGCCCGTGCACCGGCGCACGACGGCGCCGGGGGCCGGCACGCCGTCGGGGCCCGACGCGCCGTCGTCCCCGCCGTCGGGGTGGATGTCGAGCTCGACGTCGCCGCGCAGATAGGCGCGCAGGCGTCCCGCGCTCACGGTGGCGAGGGCGAAGGGCAGCACGACGCCGTCGTGCGCGACCAGCGCGTCCCGCTGCTCCTCAATCGACCCGCCGTCGCGCAGGCCATCCCACACCTGGTGGACGACGGCGGGTGGCGTCTGCGGGGAGAGCAGGGCGATTGAGCCGTCGGTGACGACGGCGAACCAGTGCCCGGGCACGTACTGCGGGACGATCACGGCTGCCTCCCCTTCGTCGGCACGGTGGCGCCGTGCACCGCCGTGTCCCACGGCTCCCCCTCGTCGCCCGTCCGCGCGCGCGGCGGGCTCTCGCCGCGCCGGACGGTCTCCTCCTGCGCGGCCACGTCGTTCCATGACGCCGCGACGTCGACCACCACGGCGGTGGCGTTGTCGCGCCCACCCGCGTCGACCGCCGCCGCCACGAGCCAGTCCGCCGCCTGCTGCGGGTCCACGAACTGGGTCAGGCCGTGCACGAGCTCGGCCTCGTCCAGCTCCGTGGTCAGCCCGTCCGAGCAGATCAGCAGGCGGTCCGTCGAGCCGACCGGGAGCAGCCAGTAGTCCGGGTCCGGGGGACCCGCCGTGCCCAGGGCGCGCGTGATGACGTGGCGTTCCGGGTGCACCCGGGCCTCGACGAGCGAGATCTCGTTCGCGTCGAGCAGCTCCTGGACCACCGAGTGGTCCACGCTGATCTGCTCGATCTGCCCCTCCGCGAGCCGGTAGACCCGCGAGTCGCCGATGTTGAACACGAGCCAGTACTCCGTCCCGTCCTGGCGCACGACGGCGGCCCCGGCCACCGTCGTGCCCGCCATGCGGTCCCCGACGGTCTCGCGCAGCCGGGCGGCGGAACGGGCGAACGCGTCGTGGATCTGGTCCGCGGTTGCGGCGTCACGCCCGAGCAGCAGGGAGAACTCCTCGACGACGATCCGGCTGGCGACGTCTCCGGCGTCGTGCCCGCCCATACCGTCCGCCACGAGGAACACCGGCGGATAGGCGAGCAGCGAGTCCTCGTTCAGCATCCGGACCAGGCCACGGTCGGTTGCGGAGCCCCAGAGCGTGCGCATACGAGTCTCCTCAGCCGTTGGCGTACTCGAAGGAGGCGCTGTAGTCGCCAAAGGCCACCACCGCTCCCTCCGGGAGCCGCACGACCTGGTGCTCCGCACAGATGATCTGCTGACCGTCGGCCAGGGTGACGATCGTGCCGTTGGTCGAGGCGCGGTCGACCACCCACACGCCCTCGTCATCCACGCCCACCAGCAGATGGGTCTTGGACACCGAGCGCCCGGGGTCGTTGACGCGGATGAGCTCGTCGACCTTCTCGTCGGCGCCGGGGGCCGGGTTGCGTCCCAGCAGCACCGTTCCGGTGATGGTGACCTCCTTGCCGTCCGAGAGCCGCAAGGTCGCCGACGGCGGGATCACCCCCGGTGTTCCCGATTGCGCGCGCAGCCCGGAGATGGACAGCCGGGTCTGCTCAAGGTCGTCGTCCAGCTCATCGGCGCGGTGCACAGCAACGGGCGGGGTGACTGGGGCAACCGGGCTCGGCGCAGCGACCGGGGCGACGGAGGCCGCCGGCGCCACCGGTGCGGGCGGAGGCGTCATCACGGGGCTCGGTGCCGGCGGGTATCCGACCGGCGCCGAGGGTGCGGAGGGTGCCGAGGGTGCCGGTGCAGGGGCACTCGCGGCCGCCGGCGGATAGCCCGGAGCCGGGGCGGCCGGGGCCGGCGGTCCAGCGGCCGGCGGCGCGGGATAGCCGACCGTCGGCGGCGCCGGGTAGGCAGCGGCGGGCGCTGCCGCCGGAGCGGGCGGGTAGCCGGCGGCCGGGGGTGCCGGATACGCCGCGGCGGCCGGAGCAGAGGGAGCCACAGCAGCCGGTGCAGCGGGCGCCGGCGCGGCCCCGTACGGCGACGGCGCGGATGCCGCAGCGGCGGAGGGGGACCACGGCGAGGACTGCGGGCCGGACGTGTTCGGCGTGCGCGGCGTGGGCGGGGCGAAGGAACTGCTGGACTGCGCGCCGTACGAGCCGGCGGGGGCCCCGGCCGACCGCGGCCGCGGCGCCGCCTGCCGGTCGGCGCGCTTGGCGTCGATCACCACGGTGCCCGCAACCTTGTCGTGCCAGCCACGCATCCGCTTCTCGCCGTCGAACAGCGGGGACAGCCACATCAGGATGGGGCCGATGGCCGGAACGATCGCGCTCACCCCGAAGATCAGCTGACGCACCAGAATGCGTCCCATGCCCACGGGCCGGCCGCTGACCTCGTCCACCGTCCTGGTGCCGACCAGCTTCTTGCCGATCGTGTACCCGCGGGTGCCCTGCAGCCACCACTGCACGATGGCCAGGACGAGGGAGAGCGCGCCGCTGACCATGACCGCGACCAGCGCGCCACCGCTTAGCTGCGCCTGTCCGAGCTCACCGTCGAGGAGGGTCGGGATGATCGCGGCGTAGCCGGCACCGGTGACGAGCCCTGCCAGCAGACCGTCGATCAGGAAACCGCCCACGCGCTTGCCGTAGGACGCGACCGGGCGGACGGGCGCAAGCGCCCTGGCCCCCATCATCTGCTCAGCGCTCACTCGTGCGTCCGTTCTGTGCACCGCATCCGTGTCCCCTGCTCGGGCAGCAACGCCCACCCTCGCTGCTGCCACCCGGCGGGCGGCAACCAGGGGCAGGATACATGGCCCTGCGCACAGCTCCTGCGTTCGTGCGGACACGGTCCGAAGCCGCGGAACACCGGGCCTGCTCAGGCGGCGCGCTCGGGCACGCTCAGGCAGCGCGGTCGACGAGCGCCTGAGCGAAGGAGCGCAGCGCGTCCTTGACGGCGCCGTCCGGGATCACGTCGAGCTGGGCGACGGCCTCCTCGGCCCACTCGACGGCGAGCGCGGACGTCTGTGTCACGACGGGGTGCGCGCCGAGGCGGGCGACGGCGTCGGCGAGGGCGGCGTCGGAGCTGAGGTCGGAACCGAGCAGTTCCAGCAGCTCCTCGTCCTGGGCCGTGCCCTCGGGTGAGGCGACCAGGCGGCGCAGCAGCAGCACCGGCATGGTGTCGACGTGCTCGCGCAGATCGGTGCCCGGGGTCTTGCCGGTGAGGGCGGCGTTCGCGCTCAGGTCGATGACGTCGTCCGCCAGCTGGAACGCGACGCCCAGGCGCTCACCGTAGGCCGCCACAGCAGCGGCCACCTCGGCCGGGCATCCGGCGAACTTCGCGCCGAACAGCGCGGAGGTCGCCAGCAGGGAGGCCGTCTTGTCCCGCAGCACCTGCAGATAGTGCGCGACGGCGTCCTCGCCCCCCTGCGGGCCGACCGTCTCGTGCAGCTGGCCGAGGCACAGTCGCTCGAAGGTCTGGGCCTGCACCCGCACCGCCTCCGGGCCGAGCCCGGCCACGGTGATCGACGCCCGGGCGAAGAGCAGGTCCCCGGTCAGGATCGCCACGGAGTTGCCCCACACCTCGTGCGCTGCGGGGGCACCGCGGCGCAGGGGTGCGGAGTCCATGACGTCGTCGTGGTAAAGGGTGGCCAGATGCGTCAGCTCGACCACGACGGCGGCGTCGATCACCTCGGGCCGCTGTCCTTCGCCCAGCTGGGCGCACAGCAGCGTCAGGAGCGGGCGCAGCCGTTTGCCACCGGCATTGACCAGGTGGCGCGAGGCACGGTCGGCCAGGGCATCGGTGTTCGTCACCACGTCCCGCAGCCGCTCCTCGACCACGGCAAGGCGCTGGGTGAGCAGCTGCGCCAGAGCAGGGTCGGGGACCGGGACGGAGACGTCCGGCACCGATGAGTTCACAGGGGTCACGGTAAGAACTTAGCCGCCTGGGTGACCAAATTCAGAACCGGGCCCGGCAGCACGCCGAGGACGAGGGTGGCGATGGCGCATACGGCGATCACCGTGCGGATGGCCACACCCCCGCGCAGCACCCGCACCCCGACGTCTGTGCGGGCGGGAGCCGCGGCCACGCGCAGGCCGACGCCGGCCTCGGAGCCGACGCTCGACGCGGCGTCGGGCACGGAGCGTCCGGACTCCTCCGAGACGGCCCGCGCCGTGCCGGCCGGGTCCACGAAGTACATCAGCACCACGATGCGCACATAGAAGAACACCGCGATGGCGGAGCACAGCACACCGATCAGCGCGAGCACCCAGTTGCCGGTGTTGACCGCGGCGCTGAAGGACAGGAACTTCCCGATGAACCCCGCCGTCAGCGGGATGCCGGCGAAGGAGAGCAGGAACAGCGTGAACGCGCCCGCGAGCCACGGGCGGCGCTTGCCGAGCCCCGCCCACTGCGTGAGATGGGTCGCCTCCCCGAGCACGACCTCGCCGTCCGGGCCGGAGGTCTCGCGGACCAGGTGCACGATGGCGAATGCGCCGATCGTGGCCAGGCCGTAGGCCAGCAGGTAGAACAGCACCGCGGAGATGCCCGGGTAGCTGGGGGTGACGATGGCGACGAGGATGAACCCGGCGTGTGCGATGGAGGAGTAGGCCAGCACCCGCTTGATGTCCTGCTGCACGACGGCCACCACGGAGCCGAGGACCATGGTGGCGATCGCCACGACCCACAGCGCCACGCGGATGTGCTCCTGCATCTCCGCGGGCGCCGCGGCCACCACGAGGTACAGCAGCCGCAGGACGGCGCCGAAGGCGGCCGCCTTGGTGCATGCCGCCATGAACCCGGTGATGGGCGTGGGGGCGCCCTGGTACACATCCGGCGTCCACTGGTGGAACGGCACGGCCCCGACCTTGAACAGGGCTCCGGCGAGCATGAGCACGACGCCGACGACGAGCAGCAGCGACAGGTCCTCCCCCGCCCGCAGACCGCCTGCGGCGACGACCCGGTTGAGCGTCTCGAAGTCGAGGGAGGCGGCGTAGCCGTAGACCAGGGCCATGCCGAACAGGAACAGCGCGGAGGCGAAGGCACCCAGCAGGAAGTACTTCGCGGACGCCTCCTGGCTGAGCAGCCGGCGGTGGCGCGCCATGCCGCACATCACGTACAGCGGCAGGGAGAGCACCTCGAGCGCCACGAACATCGTCAGCAGGTTGCCCGCGGCGGGAAAGATCAGCATGCCGCCGACGGCGAACAGGAACAGCGGATAGATCTCCGTCTGCACGAGGCCCTTGCGCCGAGCGAGCTCCTCGTAGTCGCTGCCGGGGACGGCGGCGACGGCGGGGGCGAAGGCGTCCGTGCCCGTGCTGCGGTCCGCGACGACCACGAGCGCAAGGATCGCGAGGATCACCACGGTGGCCTGGATGAACAGCGTGGCCGAGGTGACCAGCAGCGCGCCGTCGACGAGCGTCACATAGTCGAGCTGGGCGTGGTCGCGCCACTGCACGACGAGCGCCGCCAGGGCGCCGATCAGCGCACCGAAGGTCAGGACGAGCTGGGTGGCGCGGCGGGCCTGCTGGGGCACGAAGGCCTCGACCAGCACACCGAGCACGCCGGCGCCCAGCACGACGATGATCGGGACGAGCTGGGCCCACTGGACCACGGGCTCGACGAACGTGGGGGTCATGCT
>JBQGOU010000087.1:0-10933 GCA_052086865.1 Cellulomonadaceae bacterium | reverse complement strand
TACACCACGTCGATCCTCATCGCGGGTACCGCCCTTCACATCATCGGGAACTGGCGTCCCCAGCATCTCCCCCGGATCGCGCGTCCGGGCGGGACTTTATGCCCTGCCGCCCGCTACTCAGGCGCCCACGTAGTCCGCCAGATGCTTGCCCGTGGTCGTGGACCGCGCCGCGACGAGTGCGGCCGGCGTTCCCTCGAACACCACCCGGCCGCCGTCGTGCCCCGCCCCCGGCCCCAGGTCGATGATCCAGTCAGCATGCGCCATAACAGCCTGGTGGTGCTCGATGACCACGACGGTCGTCCCGGAGTCCACGAGCCGGTCGAGCAGCCCGAGCAGCTGGTCGACGTCGGCCAGGTGCAGCCCGGTGGTCGGCTCGTCCAGGACGTAGACGCCGCCGGGCGTGGCCATATGCGTGGCGAGCTTGAGACGCTGGCGCTCGCCGCCGGACAGTGTCGTCAAGGGCTGGCCGAGCGAGAGGTACCCAAGCCCGACGTCGACCAGGCGCTGCAGGATCCGCTGCGCGGCCGGCGTCCGCGCCTCGCCGTCGGCGAAGAAGCGGGCCGCCTCGGCCACGGGCATGGCGAGTACCTGCGCGATGTTGTGCCCACCGAGCGTGTACTCGAGTACCGCGTCCTGGAACCGCCGTCCCCCGCACGCCTCGCACGGCGTGGTGACCGTGTCCATGAAGCCCAGCTCGGTGAAGATCACGCCGGCGCCGTTGCACACCGGGCACGCGCCCTCGGAGTTGGCGCTGAACAGCGCCGGCTTGACGCCGTTGGCCTTGGCGAACGCCTTGCGGACAGGCTCGAGCACGCCGGTGTAGGTGGCCGGGTTGCTGCGCCGGGACCCGCGAACCGGCGCCTGGTCCACCCGGACGACGTCCTCGCGGCGTGCGAGCGAGCCCTCGATCAGCGAACTCTTGCCGGACCCGGCGACACCCGTGACCACCGTCAGCACGCCGAGCGGGACATCAACGTCCACATCCTTGAGGTTGTGGCTGTTAGCACCCCGGATCTCGATCGCCCCCGTGGCATCTCGCACCGTGTCCTTCAGCCGCGCGCGGTCGTCCAGGTGCGTGCCGGTCAGGGTGCCGCTGGACCGCAGCCCCTCGATCGTGCCCTCAAAGCAGAGGGTGCCACCGTGGGATCCGGCGCCGGGACCGAGATCGATCACATGATCAGCGATCTCGATCACCTCAGGCTTGTGCTCGACGACCAGGACGGTGTTGCCTTTGTCCCGCAGCGACTCCAACAGCTCGTTCATGCGCGCGATGTCGTGCGGATGCAGGCCGATGCTGGGTTCGTCGAAGACGTAGGTGACGTCGGTCAGCGCCGAGCCGAGGTGGCGGATCAGCTTGGTTCGCTGCGCCTCACCCCCCGAGAGCGTCCCGGACGGACGGTCGAGGGAGAGGTAGCCGAGCCCGATCCGGACGAACGCGTCGAGCGTGGTGGTCAGCGACTCGAGCAGCGGGGCGACGAGCGGCTCGTCGAGCGAGCGGACCCAGGCGGCAAGCTCATCGATCTGCATCGCGTTGACATCCGCGATGGACACTCCGGCGATCAGCGAGGACCGCGCCTCGGGCGCCAGCCGAGTCCCGGCACACTCGGGGCAGGTCGTGAAGGTCACGGCGCGCTTGACGAACTCACGGATGTGCGGTTGCAAGGACTCGGTGTCCTTGGACAGCATCGACTTGGTGATCTTGGGCACGAGCCCTTCGTAGGTCATGTTCGCGCCGCCGAGGTTGACCTTCACCGGCTCCTTGTACAGGAAGTCCTCGCGTTCGCGCTTGGTGTAGTCGCGCACCGGCTTGTCCGGGTCGAGGAAGCCCGACTCGCTGAACAGCTTCACGTACCAGCCGTCCGCGGTATATCCCGGGACCGTGATCGCGCCCTGCGTCAGCGACTTCGACTCGTCGACGATCTGACCGAGGTCGATGTCGGTGACCCGGCCGGTGCCGTCGCAGCGCGGGCACATGCCGCCGAGCATCGTGAAGGTCGCCTTGGCCGCCTTTGCCCGCCCCTTCTGCACGGTGATCGCGCCGCTGCCCTGCACTGAGGGCACGTTGAACGAGAACGCATTGGGCGGACCGATGTGCGGCGAACCGAGCCTGCTGAACAGCACCCGCAGCGCGGCACCGACGTCGGTGACTGTGCCGAGAGTGGATCGGGGATTCGCGCCAAGGCGCTCCTGGTCGACCACGATCGCCGTCGTCAGCCCGGTGAGCGTGTCCACGTCGGGGCGGCCGAGACTCGGCATGAACCCCTGCAGGAACGCACTGTAGGTCTCGTTGATCATGCGCTGAGACTCTGCGGCGATCGTGCCGAAGACCAACGAGCTCTTGCCCGAGCCGGACACTCCGGTGAACACGGTCAACCGGCGTTTGGGGATCTCGACGTCCACGTCCCGCAGATTGTTCTCCCGCGCTCCGCGGACGCGGATCACATCATGTGCGTCCGCCACATGCGCTTCCTCGGCTGTCACGTGCTCTTCCACGGCGGCACGTCCTCCATCGGTCATCGCTGCACTCCCCCTCTGGCGCGCCCGCACGACGGCACTGCGTGACGGGATCGTCCAGCCTAGCCGCGGCGGCGGATCACCACACCAGCACATCTGCACACCCGCACACCGGCACGACGTATGGCCTGCCACAATGGCCGCATGGGTGCGTCTCGGAAGGTCCGCGTGGTGCGCGGAGCCGTCACGGCGTCTGCGGCGACCTTCGTCGCCCTGCTGGCGCACCTGACCGGCGGCGGTGCGCTGCCCGGGCTGCTCGGCGTCGTGGTCCCCCTCGTCCTGTCGCTGTCGGTGTGCGCGCTTCTGGCAGGCCGGCGCCTGTCCCCCTGGCGGCTGACCGTGTCCGTCGCGATCAGCCAGGCGCTGTTCCACCTCCTGTTCGTGCTGGGCACCCCCGCAGTGGTGCCCGCCAGCACGTACCCCGGCCACACAGGCCACACGGTGCACACGGTGATGGACACCGTCACGGACCCAGTCACACAGTCGGTCACGCACACGACGTCCCACGCGGCCGGCCTGCTGCACCTCGACGCGACGATGATCCTGTGGCACGGTCTTGCGGCGATCACGACGATCATCGCCCTGTCGCAGGGCGAGCGCGCGCTGCTGCGGCTGCGGGAGCTCACATCGCAGCTGGCCGCACGAGCGCGACGTCGACTGCCCGTCGCCGTTGCGCCGATTCTCTTGCCGCTCGCGCGGCCTGTGTCCTGGGCCGAATCGCAGCTCGTCGCCACCTGCGCACCCGAGCTGTCGCCATGGCGGCGCCGCGGTCCCCCTCTCGCTCCTGCGGTCTGAGCTGTCCTTGACCTCGTCGCCGGGCGCCGTCCCGTGCACGAGGCGACCGTTGCGCTGCCCGCCCTGAGGCGGGCGGCGACGTGCGCGCCCCGAACCGACATCGGGCGCGCCGGAGGGAGTCTTGTCATGCCACGTCCCCATGCTCTGGCAGCCGGTGTGCTGGTCGCTGCCGCGGCGCTGCTTGCGACGCCGCTACCCGCTTCTGCGCACGACCAGCTGGTCTCCAGCGACCCCGAGAGCGGGCAGCACCTTGACGCGGCGCCGCACGAGGTGTCTCTGGAGTTCTCGGGCGAGCTGCTCGTCCTGGACGGCTCCGGGCTCGGCGCCACCGTGCTCGTCGTCGACGGCGAGGGCCGTGACTGGGCCACAGGCGACCCCGTGGTGCGCGAGCGGACCGTCACCGTCACCCTCGCACCCGAGATGCCCGACGCCGGCTACGAGGTGCGGTGGCAGGTGGTGTCCTCGGACGGTCACCCGATCTCCGGACTCGTCCCGTTCGCCGTCGGCGACGCGGAGCCGCTCGGCTCGGCGGCTACCCCGGTCGATCCCGACAGCGACAGCACATCCCAGAACGACAGCAGAACCCGAAACGACAGCCGGCCGCACGGCCAGGGATCCACGTCGTTCCTCCGGGTCGCGCTCATCGGGGCGGGTGGCGGCGCCCTGGCGCTTGCCGCACTCCGCCTCGCTCTTCGTCTCCGCCGCCCCCGCGCGGGCGGCCCCGGCGCCCGCCCGTGCGCGCGCCGGCCCGCACTGTGAAAGGCACTCGAATGACCACCACGAGAACGACCGCCCGCCTGGGCACCCTGCTCGGTGCAGCGGTTCTGGCTCTCACCGGCTGCGCAGGAGCCGACTCCCCCGTTGCCGAGGAGCTACCGCCGTCGCGCGGTGTTGTGGCGATGTCCGACGCGTGGGTGAAGGCCGCCGACTCGGGCATGTCCGCGGCCTTCGGCACGCTCACGAACGCAGGCGACACCGACGCGACGGTGATTTCGGCGACGACCGCTGCCGCGACTCGGATCGAGCTGCACGAGACGGTCGAGAATGGCGCCGGCACCATGACCATGCGTGAGGTGGACGGCGGATTCCACGTTCCAGCGGGCGGCTCGCACGTTCTCGCGCCCGGGGCGGACCACATCATGCTGATGGACCTCACCGCTCCCCTGCTGGCCGGCGACGAGGTCACCGTCACGCTCACGTTGTCCGACGGCTCCTCCATCGACGTCACCGCGCCGGTCAAGGACTACTCGGGCGCGAACGAGAGCTACGACGGCGGCTCGAGCGGCGCGTCCGACGGTGGAGCAGGAGCCGATCATGGCCAGGGCTGACCGAGGTACGCGCCGCGAGCGCGCGACGCATGAGCGCACGGGGGCGTACGGTGCGGGGTCGACCCGGCGGCAGTTCCTCCTCGGCGGAGCCGTGGCCGGCGTCGGCGCGGTGGCCGCGATCGGCGTCGACCACGCCCTCAGAGGTGACCCTGCCCGTACCGTCGACCCTGTCCGCACCGTCGACCCCGACCCCAGCGCGGCCAGCCGCGAGGGGGCCGGCGTACCAGGCCAGGCCGACGCCGCTGCGGGCGCGCTGCACGGGGACGAGACCGTGCCCTTCTACGGGGTGCACCAGGCGGGCATCGACACGCCCGCGCAGGCCCATGCCGCACTCCTCGGACTCGACCTGCGCGAGGAGACCGATCGGGACGGACTTCGCCGGATGATGCGCATCCTGACCGACGACGCCGCCCGGCTCACCCAGGGTGTGCCGGCCCTCGCCGACTCCGAGCCCGAGCTCGCCGCGGCCCCTGCGCGGCTGACGGTCACGTTCGGGTTCGGCCCCGGTCTGGTCGCCCGCGCCAACGGGAGCGCGCCGGCGTGGCTGCACCCGCTGCCGGCGTTCGGTGTGGACCGCCTCCAGCCGGAGTACAGCGACGGGGACCTGCTCATCCAGGTGGCCGCCGACGACCCGCTCACCGTCGCCCACGCAACCCGGATGCTCCTGAAGGACGCCCGCGGCTTCGCCACGGTCCGGTGGTCGCAGCAGGGGTTCCGCAGGGCCCACGGTTCGGTGCGTCCGGGCACGACGATGCGCAACCTGTTCGGCCAGGTCGACGGGACCACGAACCCGGCGCCGGGTACGCGTGACTTCGACGACGTGGTGTGGAGTGCGGACGGCTGGCTGAGCGGCGGGACCAGCGCCGTGATCCGCCGTATCCACATGGACCTGGACCGGTGGGACCGCCTGGACCGCACCGGGCGGGACCAGTCCGTCGGCCGGTTCCTGTCCAACGGGGCGCCGCTGACCAGCAGCCCCGACGGCGCCGCGGCGGAGTTCGACGAGCCCGACTTCGCGGCGACCACCGCAATCGGGTTCCCCGTCATCCCGGCGTTCTCCCACATGCGCCGAGCCCGCGGCGAGGACGCTGCCGAGCGCGTCTTCCGCCGGGGGTACAACTACGACGACGCACCCGCGGGCGAAGAGGTGTCCAGCTCCGGTCTGGTGTTCGTGTCGTTCCAGGCCGACGTCGACCGGCAGTTCACCCCGATCCAGCGCCGCCTCGACGAGCTGGACCTGCTCAACGAGTGGACCTCCCCGATCGGGTCGGCCGTGTTCGCCATTCCCCCTGGGTGCGAGGAGAAGGGCTACATCGGCGAGACCTTGCTTGCGTGACGTCGTGAGGAGCTGACTTCGTGAGGTGCCGACGTCGTGAGGGGCTGACGATGAGCCGTCCGGGTGCCTAGCGCCCCAGCACCTGGTCCACGCCCTTGTTGGCCAAGGCGTCGGCGTGCTCGTTGCCCGGATCGCCGGCGTGCCCCTTCACCCACGTCCAGGACACGTCGTGCCGCAACACCTGGGCCTCGAGGTCCTGCCAGAGCTCGGCGTTCTTCACCGGCTTCTTGTCCCGCGTGCGCCAGCCGTTGCGCTTCCACCCGGCCAACCAGGTCGTCATGCCGTTCATCACGTAGGACGAGTCGACGTGCAGCCGCACCGTACAGGGGCGGGTGAGCGCGCGCAGCGCCTCGATCACCGCGGTGAGCTCCATGCGGTTGTTGGTGGTCAACGTCTCCCCGCCGAAGAGCTCGCGCTCGTGGGTGCCCGAGCGCAGCAGGGCACCCCACCCGCCGGGGCCCGGGTTGCCCTTGCAGGCTCCGTCCGTCCAGATCTCGACCACCGTCTGGTCCGTGGACGACGACGGTTCGGGCACTGGTGATCCGGGCGCGCGTGCATCGGGCGCGTGTGCATCGGGCATGGCGTCCATCCTAGGGACCGCACGACCGGTGCATGTCGGCCCGGCGCGTCAGACCGCGTCGCGCAGGGTGCGGTGGGCGACGAACGCGGCCAGCAGCATCAGCGCTGCGCCGATGACGGACGTCCAGACCACCCCCGTGTCGAAGGCGTGCTGCGCGCTTGCCACCAGCTGCTCGGCAGCGGTGCCGGTCAGGTCCGCGGCGACGTTGAGCGCACCGCCGAGGGTTTCGGAGGCGACAGACTGCTGCGCCTGGGTCAGTCCCACCGGCAGGTCGATGGCCGCCCGATAGGAGGCGGTGAGGATCGAGCCGAGCACGGCGGTGCCCATCACCGCGCCGACCTCGTAGGCCGTCTCCGAGACGGCTGAGGCCGCTCCCGCCTTGTGCGCCGGCACCGCCGAGATGATTACGTCGTTGGACAGGGTCTCGGATGCGCCCACCCCGGCCGAGAGCACACAGAATGCGAGCGCGAGGGCGAGCGCCGTGCCGCCGTCGCCGATGACGGCGATCAGGCCGTAGCCGACGGCGGAGCACAGCAGAGCGACCGCGATGATCACGCTGACGTGCACGCGCCGCACCAGCCGCACGGCCACAAGACCCGCGGTCATCGTGACGGCCATGCCGGGCAGCAGGTACAGCCCGGCCTCCATGGGACCGAGCTCCAGCACGAGTTGCAGGTGCTGAGACCCGAAGTACAGGAACCCCACGAGGGAGAAGATGGCGAGGAAGTTCACCAGGACGGCACCCGAGAAGGGCGCATAGGCGAACAGTCGCACGTCCAGCATGGGGTTGGGGCGCGCAAGCTGACGCCACACGAACCACACTCCGGCGCCAACCCCGAACCCGATTCCGGCCACCACGGTGCCCGTCACCCCGTACGCCGCGAACTGCTTGATTGCGTAGACCACCGGCGCAAGCGTCGCAATCGACAGGACGACGCTCACCAGATCGACCGGTCCCGGCTCCGGGTCCTTCGACTCCGAGACGAAGATCGGGGTGGCCACGAGCATCACCGCGAGCACGGGGACGGCGAGCAGGAACACCGAGCCCCAGTGGTAGTGCTCCAGCAGGAAGCCGCCGACGACGGGTCCGAGCGCGGATCCGGCGGCAAAGCCTCCGGCCCAGATCGCGAGCGCAAGGCGGCGCTGCTGCCGGTCAAGAAAAGTGTTGCGCAGCAGTGAGAGGGTCGCCGGCATGAGCATCGCCCCGAAGACCCCGAGCCCGGCACGCGCGCCAACGAGCTCCTGCGCGCTCCCTGCGTTGGCCGCCACGACGGACAGGACCGCGAAGCCAGTCCCTCCGATCATGAGCAGACGCCGCCGGCCGATCCGGTCCCCCAGGCTGCCCATCGCCACGAGCAGCGCCGCCAGCACAAGCGGATAGACATCGACGATCCAGAGCAGCATCGCGCCGCTCGCGTCGAACTCCCGCGAGATCGTCGGGATCGCGAAGCTGAGCACCGTGTTGTCGATCGACACCAGCAGCACCGGCAGCATGAGGACCACGAGCGCCGCCCAGTCGCGGCGCGTGGCGAGCTGGCGCGTCGGCGTCGGCGTCGACGTCGGCGTAATGCTCCGGGTGGTGGGCTGGGACATGGGTCTGGTTCCTTCGATACGGGATACGGCGGGTGGGAGGGCCCACGAACGGGTGTCCTGACGACGGAACCGGTAGGTGGCTCTGACAACGGCAGACGCTACTATACCGTCTGGACGGTACACAAGAATGTCGATAGGCTTGACCCATGACCGCAGCCCGCGAGCGCATCCTCGATGCCTTCGAGGAGATCCTGCGCACGGACGGCGAGCGCGCCGCCACCATCGAGGCCGTGGCCCGCGCCGCCGGGGTGTCCAAGGGCGGCGCGCTGTACCACTTCCCCAGCAAGGAGGCGCTCGCGCAGGGCACGTGCCAGCGACTGCGCGCCCTTGCTGGCGAGGATGCTGCCGCCATGAGGTCCGCACCGGAGGGAGCTGCGCGCTACTACGTCCGGACCTCCCAGTACCTCGGCACGCCCTTCGACCACGCACTCATCGCCGTGGCGCTGCTGCAGCAGGCGGGATACGACGTTGCCCGCGCTGCCATGGCCGACGTCGAGTCCGCGTGGTCGGCCATCCTCGAGCACGCCGTCGGAGACCCGGTGCGGGCTCGAGCCGTGAAGCTGTTGGGCGATGGGCTGTACTACGAGGCGCTGTTGCAGGACCACAACGGGCGCGGGACGCTGGTCACCGCGCCTCGCGATCAGGGCGACATCGATGCGCTCCTCGACGTCGTGGACGGGATCACGGGATGACCTCCCGGGTGGTTCGTAGCCGGGACATCGACGCCCCGGCGGACCAGGTCTGGGCTGTGCTCGGCGACCTGAGCCGGCACGGTGAGCTGATCCCGGCGACCCGGATGCAGGCTCCGGAACGGACCACGCAGACGGGGGACCGCGTGACTGCTGTCTCGGCGGGTCTCCTGGTCGATCACATGGAGACGACGGCGGTGCGCTCCACTCGCCCCGGCGCGCCGTGGGGACGGTGGGCGACCCTGCGCAAGACCGGACCGATCCTGCTCGGCACCGCGGACGTTGCCGTGCTGGCCCGGAACGAACGCGCCTGCACCGCCGTGTGGGCTGAGACGGTTGTGCTCCGTGGGCCGCGCCTGCGCCCCGTCGACGGTCTCGTGAACCTGGCCCTGGCGGCGATGTCCGCCTGGGCCCTCGCCCGGCTGGCGGACGTGGCACAGGCACCCGGGCCCGAACAGACCCCGCACTGAGGTCGCTTCCGGTCGGCGCGTCCGCGTACGGGATCGTCCGGAATCGCTCGCTCGGCCCGCACACACACGCCGGGGCGCCCTCATGAGGATGGTAGACCGGCGGCGCGGCGAGGGGATGACACGTGGTGGATGTGACTCGGCAGCACGGGGCACAGCCGCAGCCAGACAACCGGCGAGAGCTGCGGCGTCCGATGGCCGCCGCCGCCGCGGTGGCGCTGGTTCTCGTGGCGGGCGCGGCGTGGTTCACCACTGCGCATCTGGCCCGGGCCGCCGACG
The DNA here is from genome assembly GCA_052086865.1 of Cellulomonadaceae bacterium. Classification (GTDB taxonomy): domain Bacteria; phylum Actinomycetota; class Actinomycetes; order Actinomycetales; family Cellulomonadaceae; genus Flavimobilis. Next base: position 1,352 of record JBQGOU010000087.1, on the reverse strand, counting down.
CTCGCATCGACGCCGCCGAGGCAACCCTCGTCCTCCAGACGGTGGCTGACGAGGCGCAATTCCCGGAGAAGCACGTTGGCGCACTTCGCACCGCGCTGGATCGTCTCACCGGCCACCGTGACCAGGTCCGCGGACTACCCGCCCCCGCCCTCGACGCACCGTTCGCAGGGCCTGCGGACGGGACCACCGGCCTCGAGCAGCGCCTGATCGAGCACTACTGGGCCGCTGAGGACCTCGCGGCGGCGCGCACCGCCTCCGCCGGGCAGGCAGAACGTCTCGCGGACCTTGCCCTGCTGCACGACGACGGCGTGCAGGCGCTGATCGCGGGGACGGATGCCGTCGTCGTCGCTGTCCGGAGCATGGCCGACGTCGGCGCTGCGGGCGGACGACAGGCGCTTGCCCACCACGACCGCGCCTCGGAGCAGTCCCGCGCCGAACTCAGCGCAGCGGTTGAGGCGCTCGAGAACCTGGCGCTCGAGGACAGTGCACGCGAGGATGCGGCCTTGGCGAACGTGACGGCCGAGCCACGGGCCGACATGTTCACCGCCGGCACCTTCACCGCCTACACGGCGGCCGAACGAGCGGTCCTCGCGTCGCACGAGGAGGTTCTCGCCGCCGAGCAAGCGGCCGAGGAGGAGCGCCGCGCCGAGGAGGAGGCTGCCCAGAGGGCGGCAGCAGAGAAAGCCGCCGCAGAGAAGGCCGCCGCAGACGAGGCCGCGCGGAAGCAGGCCCGCTCCGGGAACGACGGCGGTGGCGGTGGCGGGAACGAGGGCGGTGGCGGAAGCAGGGTGTGCACCTATCTGGGCTTCGGCGGAACCGTCCAGATCAAGCCCTGCGCGTAACGCGCCGCCGCAGCAGGCGGTGTCACATCCAGCGTTGTCAGAGCCGCGCGGGGACGTCAGAGCAGCTGCTCGGCGAGCATCTCGAGGGTTGCGATGCGCCCAGGGGCCTCGGCTGCCGGGGTGCCGCGCAGCGCGCCGGCGACGGGTACGACCATCACCTCGTCGGTGCGCATCGACGAGGCCAGGTCCGTGAGCCGCGCGGCGGCCGGCCCGGGGGCATCGATCACCCAGGACTCGGCCATCGCCTCCAGAAGACCGGCGTGCTCGACGGTCAACGTCTCGGCCTCGGCCTCCTCGACGCTCGGCTGCGCGGTGAGCGACTGTCCCGTACGCAGGCGCAGCATGGTGCGCAGCTGCGGCTCAGCGAGCCGCCGGGCGGTGGCAGCGTCCGGCGCGACGACAGTGTTGACGACGGCGATGGTTCGCGGCTCGTCCCCGGCACGGGCCGGGCGGAAGCCGGACCGGTACCGGGCCAGCGCCTCCTGCACCCCGCGCCCGGCGAAGTGGTAG
>JBQGOU010000086.1:0-11037 GCA_052086865.1 Cellulomonadaceae bacterium | reverse complement strand
CGTGAGCTCGTCGTCGAGCGGCACGTCCGCGGTGCGTGGGACGGCCGTGGTGACCAGCTGGTAGACCAGAGCGGCGAAGAGAGCGCCGACCAGGGGCGCGACCCAGAACAGCCAGAGCTGTCCGAAAGCCCAGCCGTCGGAGAAGACGGCGGCGGCGAAGGACCGGGCGGGGTTGAGCGAACCGCCGGAGAACGGTGCGGTGACGAGCAGCAGCGCGCTCAGACCGAGGCCGAGCACCAGCGGAGCCGTCTGCGCACGCCGGCGCGAGGTGACCGCGAGCACCGCAGCCACGAGCAGCGCGGAGGCGATCGCCTCGACGAGCAGGACGGCGGGCAGCGCGAACGCGGGCAGCGGGGACAGCTGCCCGTCGGCAAGGGCCTGGTTGATCAGGTCGGTGGTCACACCCTGCGGCAGGTACTGCGTGTACAGCGTCTGCAGGGCTGTCGTGAAGGCACCCGAGTGCTCGCCGAAGCCGTTGGCAATCAAGGAGAAGAACGACTTGGCGGTGGGCGGCGCCGTCGCGTCGCCGAGCAGCGCCTGCGGGATGGTGGTGAACAGCACGCCGGCCGCGGCCGTGGCGCCGGCGACCTGGGCCACCCAGTAGGGCACCAGGTCCTTCCAGCTCAGACGGCCGGCGACCGTCATTCCCAGGGTGATCGCCGGGTTGGCGTACCCGCCGGAGACCCGGGCGGTGACGGCGACCGCGAGCATGAAACCGATACCCCAGGCGAGGGCGACGCCCACCGCCCCCGCGCCCGTCATCGAGGCGTACAGGGCGGTCCCGAGGCCAACGAAGACCATGACGAACGAACCGAAGAGCTCGGCACCGGTGCGCGCGAGCAGGCCCCGGGGCCGTCTCGCCGGGGGTGCGATCGGGTGCTCCCACTCCCCGGGGATGGTCGCCGTCGGTGCCGATTCGGGCTGAGACATGGTCTTCCTCACTGCTTGCGGAATGGTCGGCGCGCGGGACGCGTCGCACCCAGCACGCTTGCACCGTTTGCTGGGAATCGTCTGGGAGCGGCGCGTGCCGTTCCGGAGTATCTCGACGTCGAGATATCGAGTAGCCTGAAGGGCGGAAACCACCAGACCACTCGGGGAGTGCTGTGCCCATGGGCAAGATCAAGGTAGTCGGACCGGTCGTCGAGCTCGACGGTGACGAGATGACCCGCATCATCTGGCAGTTCATCAAGGACCGCCTCATCCACCCGTACCTCGACATCGACCTGCGCTACTACGACCTGTCGATCGAGAACCGGGATGCGACCGACGACCAGGTGACCATTGACGCCGCGAACGCGATCAAGGAGCACCACGTCGGCGTGAAGTGCGCCACGATCACGCCGGATGAGGCGCGCGTCGAGGAGTTCGGCCTGAAGAAGATGTGGGTCTCGCCCAACGGCACCATCCGCAACATCCTCGGCGGGGTCGTCTTCCGCGAGCCGATCATCATCTCCAACATCCCGCGACTGGTCCCGGGCTGGAACAAGCCGATCATCATCGGCCGCCACGCCTTCGGCGACCAGTACCGCGCCACCAACTTCAAGGTGCCCGGTCCCGGCACCCTGACGCTGACCTTCACCCCTGCCGACGGCGGCGAGGAGATCACGCAGCAGGTCGTGACGTACCCCGAGAACGGCGGCGTCGCGATGGGGATGTACAACTTCAACGACTCGATCCGGGACTTCGCGCGCGCCTCGTTCTCCTACGGCCTGCAGCGCAACTACCCGGTGTACCTGTCGACCAAGAACACGATCCTCAAGGCCTACGACGGCCAGTTCAAGGACTTGTTCCAGGAAGTTTTCGACGCGGAGTTCGCCGAGGCCTTCGCCGCGAAGGGGCTGACCTACGAGCACCGCCTGATCGACGACATGGTGGCATCCGCCATGAAGTGGGAGGGCGGCTACGTCTGGGCGTGCAAGAACTACGACGGCGACGTGCAGTCGGACACCGTCGCCCAGGGCTTCGGCTCACTCGGGCTCATGACGTCCGTGCTCATGACGCCGGACGGCAGAACCGTCGAGGCGGAGGCCGCGCACGGCACGGTGACCCGGCACTACCGCCAGCACCAGCAGGGCAAGCCGACGTCGACCAACCCGATCGCGTCGATCTTCGCGTGGACCCGTGGCCTGATGCACCGCGGCAAGCTCGACGAGACGCCCGAGGTCGTGGAGTTCGCCACCACCCTCGAGGACGTGGTCGTCACCACCGTCGAGTCCGGCAAGATGACCAAGGACCTCGCCCTGCTCATCGGTCCCGAACAGCCCTGGCTGACCACCGAGGAGTTCCTCGCCGCGCTCGACGAGAACCTGTCGGCACGACTGGCCGTGTGAGACCGTCGGGGCCCCACCACTGGCATGATGGCAGTGGTGGTGTCCCGAGGACGTGACGTCAACGAAGGAGTTGTCCAGACCATGACCGTTTCCCCCGTCACCGTGACCGTGACCGGTGCTGCAGGACAGATCGGCTACGCGCTGCTGTTCCGCATCGCCTCGGGCCAGATGCTGGGCCCGGACGTGCCTGTCCGGCTGCGTCTGCTCGAGATCCCGCAGGCGACCAAGGCCGCCGAGGGAACCGCGATGGAGCTGGACGACTGCGCCTTTCCGCTGCTGGCCGGCATCGACATCCACGACGATCCGCTGGCCGGATTCGAGGGGACGAACGTCGCGCTGCTGGTCGGGGCGCGTCCTCGCGGCCCCGGGATGGAGCGCGGCGACCTCCTCGAGGCCAACGGCGGGATCTTCAAGCCGCAGGGCGCGGCGATCAACGCGAGCGCCGCGGACGACGTCCGGGTGCTGGTCGTCGGCAACCCGGCCAACACCAACGCCCTGATCGCCTCCGCACATGCACCGGACGTGCCTGCCGAGCGGTTCACGGCCATGACGCGGCTCGACCACAACCGCGCACTGCACCAGGTGGCGAAGAAGGCGAGGGTCACCGTCAACGACGTCACCCGGCTCACGATCTGGGGCAACCACTCGGCCACGCAGTACCCGGACGTGTTCCATGCGGACGTGGCCGGCCGCCCCGGCGCGGAGCTGGCCGAGGACCGCGAATGGCTGACGGAGTCGTTCATCCCGACCGTGGCCAAGCGCGGCGCGGCCATCATCGACGCGCGCGGCGCGTCCTCGGCGGCCTCGGCCGCCAACGCCGCAGTCGAGCACGTGCGCGACTGGGTCGGCGGAACGCCCGAGGGGGACTGGGTGAGCGCCGCCGTCGTCTCCGACGGTTCCTACGGCGTGCCGCGGGGGCTGATCTCCTCGTTCCCGGTCGTGGCGCGCGACGGCGGGTGGCAGATCGTCCAGGGCCTGGAGATCGACGAGTTCTCGCGCGGTCGGATCGACGCCTCGGTTGCCGAGTTGGTCGAGGAGCGTGAGGCGGTGCGCTCGCTCGGACTCGTCTGCGCCGGCCGCCCCAGAGGGGCCCGCGGCCCGGTGGGCCGGCGCACCCTTCTGCGTTGCCGGCAGTGGTCACCGGACTCCAGTGCGGAGCATTGACTGCAACGGTTGCGCGATCTTTCAGCAAGGGATCGGGACGACTCGGTGGGTCATCGTGGACATTTGGGCGATCTCCCCCTCGGGTTCGCCGTGCACCGTCCGCGCTGGGCCGTGACCCGGCCGTGACCGGACTGCATCTTGCGGAAACTTGCAGGCCCGGGGTACGGTCCGATCATCGAGCGCACCGCCGCGCCCATCGACGAAGGAGTCGGCTCGCCATGCAGACCCGTCCCGCACCGCCTCGGCCCATCCGCACCCGTGCGCTCGCTGCGCTCGCCACCCTGGCGCTGGCCGGAGCCGTCGCCACGGTTCCGGGACTTGATGCACCTGCGGCCGCGCAGGAGGCCACCTACCGCCTTGTCGGTGACCTGCAGAGCGAGCTCGGCTGCGCCGACGGGGCTCCGGAGGGCGACTGGCAGCCGGGCTGCGACCTCGGCCTGCTGGTCTCCGCACCGGACGGGGCCACCGCAACCGCCACCTTCGACATCCCCGCGGGCTCGTACGAGTTCAAGGTGCTCGCCGGTGACAGCTGGGACGCCCCGGCGTGGGGCCGCGGCGGCGCCACCGGGCCGGACGATCCGAACATCCGGCTCACCACGGCGGGCGACGCCGAGCTGGCATTCACCTTCGACACGGCGAGCGGCCGGGTGACGATCGCCCCGACCGCCGAGCCGGCGGCCCCGACCGAGTCGGACGCCCCGGCGCCGGTGCGTCAGGCGGGCGGAGACGAGCAGTTCTACTTCGTGCTGACGGACCGGTTCGCCAATGGCGACCCCGGCAACGACACCGCGGGTCTGGGCGAGGATCCGCTCGTCTCCGGCTTCGACCCGAGTGACATGGGCTTCTACCACGGCGGAGACATCGCCGGGCTGCGGCAGAACCTCGACTACATCGACGGACTGGGCGCGACGGCGATCTGGCTCACCCCGTCGTTCACGAACCGGCCCGTGCAGGGCACGGGCGCCGACGCGTCGGCCGGGTACCACGGCTACTGGATCACCGACTTCACCCAGATCGACCCCCACCTGGGCACGAACGACGAGCTTGCGGCCTTCATCGACGACGCACACGCGCGGGACATCAAGGTCTACTTCGACATCATCACCAATCACACCGCCGACGTGATCGACTACGTCGAAGGGCCCGCGCAGGACTACGCCTACCGCCCGCTGTCCACGGACCCGTACACGCCTGTCGTGCCGGACGAGCTCGCCCAGGTCAAGGTGCCGGAGTGGTTGAACGACCCGGCGCGCTACAACAACCGCGGGAACTCGACCTGGACCGGGGAGAGCGTGGTCTACGGCGACTTCGACGGACTCGACGACCTCGACACCCGCCAGCAGGAGGTGGTCGACGGCTTCGTCGAGATCTACCAGGCCTGGGTCGATCTCGGCATCGACGGGTTTCGCATCGACACCGTCAAGCACGTCGACTTCTCCTTCTGGCAGGGCTGGACCGCGGCGATCGCCGAGCACACGAGCGGCAACCCCGAGTTCTTCATGTTCGGCGAGGTGTACGACGCCGATCCGGTGAAGCTCTCGCCCTATGTGCGCGAGACCGACATGGACTCCGTGCTCGACTTCACCTACCAGTCCGCCGCGGCCTCCTACGCCCAGGGTGGCTCGGCGCGCGCGCTCGAGCTGCTGTTCGCCGGGGACGACTACTACACGACGCCTGCGACCAGCGCCCATGCGCTGCCGACCTTCCTCGGCAACCACGACATGGGCCGGATCGGCTACGTCGTGAAGGACTCTGACGACCGCCTCGCGCGCAGCGAGCTCGCGCACGCGCTGATGTACCTCACCCGCGGGCAGCCGGTGGTGTACTACGGCGACGAGCAGGGCTTCGTCGGGGACTCCGGGGACGGCAAGGACAAGGAGGCGCGGCAGTCGCTGTTCGCCTCCCAGGTGCCCGAGTACACGGCCCAGACCCTCCTCGACGGATCGAGCGCCGCGGGCGACCACTACGGCACGGACGGTGCGCTGTACCAGCACATCGCCGAGCTGGCCGAGCTGCGTTCGGCCCATCCGGCGCTCTCCGACGGCGCGCAGATCGAGCAGTATGTCGACTCCGGGGCGGGGATCTACGCCTTCTCCCGGCTCGACGGCACCGACGAGGCGCCCCACGAGTACCTGGTCGCGGTGAACAACGCCACCGAGGCGCGCACCGCCGATCTGACCGCCCTGACCCCCCACGCCACGCTGGAGCCCCTCTACGGCACGGTGAGCTCCCTGGCGACGGGGGCGGACGGCCACACGAGCGTAACCGTCCCCGCGCTGTCCGCCGTCGTCTGGCGCGCCACGACCGCCGTCGCCGCCGACGCCGATCCCGTCGCACCAGCCTTCACCTCGCCTGCGCCCGGCGCGGGTGTGGAAGGCATGACCTCGATCGCCGTCGACCTGGGCACGGAGCGGTACGTCGAGACCTCCCTCGCCTCCCGCGTCGTCGGCGCGAGCACCTGGACCCCGCTCGGCACCACCGACACGGGCACCCCCCGGGTGTTCCAGGACGTGACAGGGCTGGCGCCCGGAACGCTGGTGGAGTACCGGGCCGTTGCCCGCGATGCGCAGGGCGCACTGACCCAGACCACCACCGTCGCGAGCATCGGGGACGACCACGGCACGGGGCTGCCGGACGGCGGCGACCTGAGCGAGCGCCTGACGGTGCCCGGCTCGCACGGGCCCTCGATGGGCTGCGGCGAGTGGCAGCCCGGCTGCTTCGGAGCCGAGCTCCACCCCCGCGCGGACGGCCTCTACACGGGCACCTTCGACGTGACCGCCGGAACCTATGAGTACAAGTACGCCTTTGGCGGCGACTGGGCGGACAACTACGGCGTCGGCGGCGTGCACAACTCCGAACAGGGCAACTACCGCTACACCCATGCCGGCGGCGAGCTCACCTTCTTCTTCGACCCGGCCACCAGGCTGGGCGCCACCACCGCGGGCGGACCGGTGATCACGATGGCCGGGAGCTTCCAGACCCAGCTCGGCTGCGCGGAGAGCTGGTCCGACGCCTGCCTCGCAGGGCAGGCCACGCGCCAGCCGGACGGCACCTACGTGCTGACAGCCGACTCGCTGGCGCCGGGAGACTACGAGGCCAAGGCCGTGGCCAACCTGGACTGGGACACGAGTTACGGGGACGGCGCCGGGCAGAACGTCGCCTTCACCGTCACCCAGGGGCAGACCGTCACCTTCACCCTCGACCCGGCCGCAGGAGTTCTCACCGTCGTGGCCGCGGACGGCGTCGAGCCCGGCCCGGGCAACCCCGAGCCGGCGCCGCCGCGCACCGTCACCGTCTCGATCGCGGGCACCGTGAACCAGTTCATGGGGTGCGGAACGTGGGACCCCACGTGCCCGGGCGCCGAGCTGACGACACAGGAGGGTTCGGTGTACTCCCGCACCTTCCGGTTGCCTGCGGGCGACCACGAGTACAAGGCCGTGATCGACCGGTCCTGGGCCGAGAACTACGGCGTGACCCGGGACCAGGGCAGCGCCAACCTCGCCTTCACGCTTCTCCAGGAGGCGGACGTCACGTTCGTGTACGACGACGACTCGCACTTCGTCTCCCACTTCTTCCCCGGCAGCGACGAGGGCAGGCTCGTGGTCGCCGCGGGCTCGATGCAGGCGCAGCTGGGATGCGCCGCGGACTGGGACCCGGCGTGCCTGGCGACCTGGATGCAGAGCTGGGAGCGGGACGGCGCCGACTACGTGTTCGAGACGAACCGCCTGACCGCGGGAACCTATGCGGCCAAGGCCGCATTCGACCTCGCCTGGACGGAGTCGTATCCCGAGGGCAATGTCACCTTCACGGTTCCGGCGGACTGGGCGAGGATGGTCTTCCGATTCGACACCGAGACCCAGGAGCTCACGATTCAGGCCGACGACTCCGTGCCGGGCGACGGCCAGCGTGCCTACTGGCTCGACGCGCACACCCTCGCCCTGCCCACCTCAGCCCTTCCCGACGCGGCGGGGCGCACCTGGACCTTGCACGGCGCGCCCGCCGGCGGGATGAGCGTCGCCGAGGGTGCCGTCGCCGGCGCGACCGGTGCCATCACGCTGACCCTCGACCCGGATGGGCTGAGCCAGGAGCTCCGGGCGACCTTCCCGCATCTGGCCGGGCACCTCGCGCTGCACCTGCCGGACGGCGTCGGACGCGCCGAGATCGAGCAGCTGCTCACCGGACAGCTGCTGCTGACGCAGCAGGGGCCGGGCGGCGCCCTCGAGTACGCGACCGGAGTGCAGATCGCCGGCGTGCTCGACGATGTCTTCGCCGACGCCGCCGGGCGTGAGCTGGGCGTGAGCTGGACGGACGGCACCCCGCAGCTTGCGCTCTGGGCGCCGACGGCAACGTCGGTGACGACCGTTGTGTGGCCCGACGGCGCCGGACGCGGCGAGGGCACTGAGCTCCGGGTGCCCGCGCAGCGTCAGGCCGACGGGTCCTGGCTCACGCCGGGGCAGCCCGCCTGGAAGGACAAGGCCTACCTCTACGAGGTCGAGGTGTACGTCCCCGCAACCGGCCGGGTCGAGCACAACCTGGTCACCGACCCGTACTCGGTGGGTCTCACGCTCGACTCGACGCATTCGGTGCTGCTCGACCTGCAGGACCCGGCCTACCAGCCGCAGCTGTGGTCCGACACGCCCGCCCCGATTGTCGAACGGGCCGTGGACCGCAGCATCTACGAGCTGCACGTGCGGGACTTCTCCATCACCGACACCTCGGTGCCCGAGGCCGAGCGCGGCACGTACCTCGCCTTCGCCGGAGACGGTGACGGGGTGGCGCACCTGCGTGAGCTCGCCGACGCGGGACTGACCACGGTGCACCTGCTGCCGAGCTTCGACATCGCCACGATTCCGGAGGACCGTGCCGACCAGCAGACCACGGGGGACCTGAGCGGATACGGTCCGGCCGGCACCGAGCAGCAAGCCGCTGTGGGCGCCATCGCGGATCAGGACGGCTTCAACTGGGGCTACGACCCGAGGCACTACACCGCCCCCGAGGGCTCGTACGCGACCACCGGGAACCAGGACGGCGGGCTGCGCACCGCCGAGTACCGCACGATGGTGGGCGCCCTGCACGGCATGGGTCTTCAGGTGGTGCAGGACGTGGTCTACAACCACACTGCCGCCCACGGTCAGGCGCCGACGTCGGTGCTCGATCGTGTGGTCCCCGGGTACTACCAGCGCCTGAACGCCACCGGCGGCGTCGAGAACTCCACCTGCTGCTCGAACACCGCCACCGAGAACCTCATGATGGGCAAGCTCATGGTGGACTCGGTGGTCACCTGGGCTCGTGAGTACCGGATCGACGGTTTCCGTTTCGACCTCATGGGTCATCAATCGAAGGCCTCCATGCTGGCGGTGCGTGCGGCGCTCGACGAGCTGACGCTCGCCGACGACGGTGTGGACGGCTCGGCGATCTACCTCTACGGCGAGGGCTGGAACTTCGGCGAGGTCGCGGACAACGCGCGCTTCGAGCAGGCCACCCAGGGCCAGCTGGGCGGAACCGGCATCGGAACCTTCAGCGATCGCCTGCGCGACGCGGTGCACGGCGGCACCCCGGTGGACGGCAACACCGTCTTCCAGCAGGGCTTCGGCACCGGCCTGGGCACGGACCCCAACGGCCGTGAAGCCAGCCTGGGCGACGCCGCCACGGTGAACACCGGATCGGACGTCGAGCTCGCCGACCTGGCGCACCAGAGCGACCTGGTCCGCCTCGGCCTGGCCGGCAACCTGCGTGCGTTCACGTTCGAGACGTCGTCGGGCACCATGCAGCGTGGTGACGAGATCGACTACCGCGGTGCACCCGCCGGCTACGCCGACCAGCCGGACGAGGTGGTGACCTACGTCGACGCGCATGACAACGAGACGCTATTCGACCTGCTCACCCTCAAGCTGCCGGCGCAGACCTCGATGGCCGACCGGGTGCGGATGAACACGCTCGCCCTGGCGACGACGACGCTTGCGCAGACGCCGACGTTCTGGCACGCGGGCACGGACCTGCTGCGCAGCAAGTCGCTCGACCGGGACAGCTTCAACTCCGGGGACCACTTCAACCGGATCGACTGGACCGGGCAGAGCAACAACTTCGGTGTGGGCCTGCCGCCGGAGGAGAAGAACGGCGACAAGTGGCCGCTCATGGCGCCGCTGCTGGCCGACCCCGCACTGAACCCGAGCGCGGCGGACATCGCCGCGGCGAGCGCCGGAGCGCAGGATCTGCTGCGGCTGCGGTACTCCACGCCGCTGCTGCGGCTGGGCTCGGCCGAGCTGATCGAGGAGAAGATCACCTTCCCGGGCTCGGGTGCGCAGGCGACGCCCGGGCTGCTGGTCATGCACGTCGACGACCGGGTCGGAGCGGATGCGGACCCGGCGCTCGACGGAGCGCTACTCGTGTTCAACGCGAGCCCCGAGCCGCTGACCCAGCGGATCGACGTGCTTGCGGACCGTGACTACACGCTGTCGCCCGTCCAGGCGGCCGGCAGCGACGAGGTGGTCAAGGCGACCACCTGGGCCGACGGCACGGTGACGGTTCCGGCGCGCACCGTCGCGCTGCTCGTCGAGGTTCAGCCGGGGGAGCCGGGTGAGCCCGGGGAGCCGGGTGAGCCCGGGGAGCCGGGGGAGCCGGGTGAGCCCGGGGAGCCCGGGGAGCCGGGGCAGCCTGGCCCGGGGGCTGACGCGTCAGGCGGTGCGCTGCCGCGCAGCGGGATCCACCTGGGCCTTGCGCTGGCCGTGCTCGTGGGGCTCATCGTCACCGGGTCCGCGCTGCTGGCGAGCCGGCGGGCGCGGGGCTGAGCCAGGGCGCCACCGGCGTATGCGGCGGTACCGTGACCCGATGCGCATCGTCTCGCACCCGCTGACCGAGCTCGACGGCGCGCCGGGGGTGGCCATGGCCATGCTCGCGCCCGGTGACGCGTCCGAGCATGTCCGCGTGGACTGTGCGGTTCTGGAGCCCGGCGCGTGCCTGCCACGCCACCCGGCGGGCCGGGAGCAGGTGTTCTACGTGGTGGCCGGTTCCGGCCAGGTCGCCGGCGACGACGACGTCCGCCACGACGTCGGCCCCGGCACCGCGGTGACCTGGTCACCGGGGGAGAACCACACGTCCTGGGCCGTCACCCGGATGACGGTGGTCATCGTGCAGCGCACCCCGGGGGACCCGGGAAGCTGATGCTGGTCGGCACGGATGTGCCGAGGGGCCCGCGCACGGTGTGCACGGGCCCCTCGTTCCTTCTGGTCGGGGTGTGAACCGCCGCTATCCCAGCGACCGTCCGTCGCGGCGACGGCGCAGGGCGATCGCCGCGAGCCCGGCCACGAGCAGCGCCGCGGTGAGGCCGAGCAGGCCGAGCTGGACGCCGGTGACGGGCAGCGAGCCGCCCGGCCGGTCACCGGCCCCGGGGTCGGGCGTCTGGCCGTCACCGGGACCAGGGGTCTGGCCCTCGTCCGGATCGGGAACCTCGCCCGGCAGGTCGCCCGAGACCGGCAGCTCGACTCCGGTCACGGCGGCGAGCAGCCGGACCGCGGTGCCGGGCTCCCCGCGCAGCAGTGCATTC
>JBQGOU010000085.1:0-11119 GCA_052086865.1 Cellulomonadaceae bacterium | reverse complement strand
CCGCCGACAACAGCGCCGGTACGGGGTCGAGCACGGGCACCGGTGGCACCGCGGGCCTGGCCCAGTCAGGGGCGGCGCTGTTGCTGCCGGGAATCGCGGCACTGCTCACCATGGCGCTGGGCGGATGGCTGATCCGCCTGCGCAGCCGCCGCGCGTAGCGGAGCAACAGATCGGCCCGGGCCAGGACGTCACGTCCCCGCCCGGGCCGTTCTGCGTTCACTGCCCTGGCGCGCTACCGTTGCCCGCCGCGGTTCGCCTGTCAGCCGCCCAGCTCGGGCCTCCGCGCGACGGTCAGCACATGCGTGTCCGGCCAGTCGATCGGCTCCCCGCTCTGCGCGTCGTGCAGGGTGGCGGCCGGGGCGAACGAATGCTCCACGAGCCAGTCGTTGCGCCACGGCCCGCTGCCGGGCTCGAGCACGAAGCCGGCGGCGCGCAGCAGCACTGCCCAGTCGCCGCCCGTGAGGTCGCAGAACCGCTCGTGCGCCTCGGACAGCCAGTTGCCTACGTAGTCCTTACGAGTCAGGAACTCCATGGCCTCGCGCAGCGTGAGTCGCCACGACCCCGGCCCCAGCCGTTCGGGAGCGAAGTCTGCTCCGGACAGGCGGGGAAAGTCGTACGCGAACTGCACCAGCCGCGCGTCGATGGACAACGCGCCCACGTAGCTGGCGACGTCCTCGCACGCCAGCGCGTCAAGGTCCGTGCGCGCGCCGTGGGCACCCGTGCCCGACGCAGGCCCGCCGTCGTCGTCGCGCAGCGTGAGCTCGACCACCCGATCGGGCTCGGCCGGACCGCACACGTCCGAGTTGATCCACACCCCGCCTGGGCGAGTATGGGCGTGGACACGACGCGCGAAGGTCTCGATGTCGCACACCCCATCGCCGTACGAGCTCACCTCGTGCGTCAGCGCCACGGTGAGGGTCGTGTCCACCGACGCGGCAGGCATGACCGGCCCGTCGAGGATGTTGGCCTGCACGAACCACACGTTGGGGTTCGCGAAGACCCCCTGGGCCTTCTTGTGCTCCGCCTCGGCCACGAGGTGGCGCGCCACGTCGACGCCGAAGAGATCGGACTCGTGCAGCCGGGGCTCGCGAGCGGCGCATTCGAGCAGCCCTCCGGTTGCGCAGCCGACGTCGACGATGCGCCCCGGGCGCACATACGGCTCCACCTGGGCCCACTTGCGCGCGGACGCGTCCTCGAAGGACGCGGCGTAGGACCGGTAGTCGCGGGTTGTGGTGAGGTCCCCGTCCCCGGAGACGACCGGGTCGGCGAAGATGCGCTGCACATGGTGCACCAGGCCGTAGCGGGCATAGAACCCGGGCACCGCAGGGTGGGCGAGCTGGCGCCACCGATTGTCGCCGGCCGCGATCATCTCCATCACGTCCCACGGCCGCGCGGGCTCGAACGCACCACCCTCCTCTGCCCCGTCGAGCTCCACCCCGGCCACGCGGTACCCGAGCGCGGCGTAGGCGGCGATGACCTCGGGGGTCGAGCACGCCACCATCGTGTCGGCCGGATCCGGGTCCACCCCCGTCTGCGTCGCCACACTCGTCGTGACGAGGTGCGCAAAGCGCGGGTGCGGGGCGACGTCGGGCACGGGGACGACGAGGGACGGCAGGTCCTCGCGCACGGCAACGTTCTCGATCAGCGCCTCGCGCCGGTGCCCGGGCAGCGGGTTGCGGCGCGTTCCGGAGTGGTTCGCGGAGGTCACCACCCACACCACGACGACGTCGGGCGCGCACCGTATACGCCGGCCGTCCAGGTCACGCACGAGCCCGGCGCGCAGTGCGCGCAGGTAGTCGACCTGGTAGCGGGTGACGAGGTGGTGGCGGCCGGGAAAGAGGATGCGGCGCACGGTGGCGGTGTCACGGAGCACCCGCACACCGTGCATTCTTCCGGTGCTGGACGCAAGCCGCACGGCCCGGCCCGGCCCGAGATGCCCCGTTGGTCCCATCCCCGCAACGATCCGCCGACGGAGGATGGAGTGCATGACTCGACGACGGACACCCACCCTGACCGCGCTGGCCGCCGCCCTGATCCTGCTCGCCGGCTGCGGAGCCACCTCCGATCCTGCACCGAGCCCGGATGCCTCGACCTCGTCTGCGGCCACCACGGACGCCGCCACCGCCGATGCGACCACGGCGCTGCTCTCCCCCTACGGCCTGGACGGCCTCGACGCGGTTGAGCTGATCGACCGCATGGACCGGCTCGGGGGCTCCGACCGGCCGAGCGATCTGATGGCCTCGGTCCGCGCCGACCACCTCCTGCTCGCCGCCGACGGCGAGGAGATCACCGTTCCGACCCCTGCAGACCGGTTCTACCTCTCGCTCGCCCCGTATGTGTCCCAGACCCACGACTGCTACTTCCACAGCCTGACCACGTGCCAGGGCGAGCTGAGCGACGCCGACGTACACGTCCTGATCGTCGACGACGCGACGGGCGAGACGCTTGTGGACGAGGACACCACCACCTACGCGAACGGCTTCGTCGCGTACTGGTTGCCGCGGGACATCGAGGCAACGCTCACGGTGACACACGATGGACGGACGGGCCAGACCGCCGTCGCGACCGACGCGGAGAGCCCGACCTGCCTGACGACGCTCCAGCTCGCGTGACGTCGCTCTCCCACGCCTGCGCTCTCCTGGTCTGATCCACTACAGTCGGTCTCGCCCCAGCGGGGCAGTCCCGCGCTCCCGGACGGATCGAGGCCTCGTGTACCGCTTGACCAACCCGGTGCGCCGCTACGACTGGGGCTCCACCTCGCTGCTGCAGGAGTTCTGCGGTCTCGAGCCTGACGGACTGCGCGCGGCCGAGATGTGGATGGGTGCCCATCCCGACGACCCGTCCCAGGTCCTGGTCGACGGTGAGCCGGTGCGGTTGGACCACCTGATCGCCCGTGACCCGGAGCCGATGCTCGGCGCACAGGCGATCACCGCGTTTGGACCGCGCCTGCCGTTCCTGGTCAAGTTGCTGGCAGCCGCGCACCCACTGTCGATCCAGGTGCATCCTGACACCGACCAGGCACGGGCCGGCTACGCCGCGGAGCAGAAGGCGGGCATCAGCCGCAACGACGCCCGGCGCAACTACCACGACCAGGCGCACAAGCCGGAGATCCTGTACGCGCTCACCCCCTTCGAGCTCATGACAGGGCTGCGCCCGGCCGCCGAGGCCGCACGACTGATCGATGAGCTCGGCATCGACGACCTGGACCCGCTGGTGGCCGCGCTGCGCAACCCCGACGACCCGGACCCCCTGCGCACCGCATTCGCCACGCTGCTCGAGGACCGTGGCTCCGCGGCACCCTGGATCGCCAAGGTTGCCGCCCGCGCGGCGGACGCCGGCAAAGACCGGGAACTGCGCACCGTCGCCCTGCTCGGCCAGCTCTTTCCCGGCGACCCGGGCTTGCTGGCCCCGCTGCTGCTGAACACCGAGCTGCTCTCTCCCGGTGAGGTCGTGTACACACCCGCACGCTCCCTGCACTCCTACGTACGCGGGCTCGGGGTGGAGGTGATGGCGTCCTCCGACAACGTGCTCCGGGCCGGCCTGACCTCCAAGGCGGTGGACACCGACGAGGTGCTGCGGATCGCGAGCTTCGCCCCCGCCCCCGTCCGCCACCTCGGCGTCCACGACGGGGAGGTCGGCGCCCCGGTGCCCGACTTCGCGCTGACCGTCGTCCGCGGCGGCGCCGAGCACCTGCCTGGGCGGGGCCCGCGCATCGTGGTGTGCATCGACCAGAACGTCCGCCTGGCCGCCGCGTCGCAGACCATCGCCCTGCGGCGTGGCGAGTCGGCCTTCGTCACCGACGCCGCCGGGGCCCTGACGGTCAGTGGGCCGGGAGCGGTGGCCATCGCCCACCTGTGAGCGAAGGCCCGGGCAGGCCTAGGGTGGAGATCGTGAGCATGCCTGCGCCTCACCCCTTCCCCCGTCTCATCGCCCACCGCGGCGCCTCCGAGCAGTACGCCGAACAGACCCGGGCCGCCTATCTGCAGGCCCTGGCCGAGGGCGCTGACGGGCTCGAGTGCGACGTCCAGCTCACAGCCGACGGGCAAGCGGTGCTCTGGCACGACGTCACGGTCGACCGCACGTCCGACGGCTCGGGTCCGGTGCATGAGCACACTCTGGCGGAGCTACGGGCCCTCGACGTCTGGTCATGGCACTCGCCGCACCTCCCTCCGGACCGCGGGAGCACCCACGACCAGGTCCTCACCCTCGACGACATCGTCACGATCGCCTGCGACGCCGGCCGCCCGGTCGAGCTTGTCGTGGAGCTGAAGGACAGCCCCTTCGGGCCAGCGCTGGAGGACGAGGTCCTTGCCGTGCTCACCGCACGCGGCTGGACACCCGCCGGTGGTCTGGACAAGGTGGCGGTGAGTTTCATGAGCTTTGACCCGCGCCCGCTCGAAGGGCTGGCCCGCACCGTTCCGGCGAAGCTGCTCATGCTGCTCTTCGACGATCTCCCACAGCAGCAGCCGCAGGGCGGGGCGGGCCCGAGCATCGACTACGTGCGCCGCGCCCCAGAGCACATTCGCGAGCTGATCGGAGCGGGGCACCTCGTGCGCGTGTGGACCGTGGACGACGTCGACGACGCCCGAGCCTGCCTCGCACTGGGCGTTCCCGAGATCACGACGAACGCCCCCGGGCGCCTGCGCGCCGAGCTCGGGCTCTGACCTAGGCCGCGCCGAGCCGGAGCTCCAGCCACTCGAACACGACCTGGAAGTACTCCGCCCGGGCGTCGGGACCGGACAGCGCCAGGTCGTGCGCTCCGCCAGGGATTCGCGCCACCGTGACGTCCGCGCCCAGCCCGGGCGCGCGGGCGACGATCTGCTCGACGTCGAGGACCACGTCACGGCCATCGGCCTGCGGATTCTGCGTGCTGAGCTCACCGCTCGTCTCGGAGACGCACACGAGCACCGGGACGCGGATGTCGAGCCCGCGCGCAAGCCGTGCATGACCGCGGCGCACCGCACGCAGCCAGCCGAGCCGCGCCGGAACTCCCTCCGGCGACTTCAGTGCGGTGTCGTAGTCCCACGGCCCCCCGCCGCCGACGTGCAGGGCGCGGGCGTAGCCCGAAGGCTCGTCCCGCAGGATCCGGTCCGGGTCGACCCCACCCAGCACGTCCACCAGCCGGGTCGCGACCGTGCGGGAGAACCACCCCGCGTTCAGGTCGAACCACGGGCTGTTGAGCACGAGGGCGTCGAGCACCACCTTGCGCCGCACGCTGTGCGCCCACAGGCTCGCCGTCAGCCCGCCGGTCGAGTGCGCGTTCACGACGAGCATGTCGTAACCCTCCTCCTGGCGCACGATCCGGGCGGCCTCGGTCAGCTCCACGCTGTACTCGCGCAGGTCCGTGACGTAGTGCGGCAGCTGGCCCGGGCGCCAGGAACGCCCACACCGGCGCAGGTCCAGGGCGTAGAAGTCGTAACCGTGCGCGTCCCACTGCCGCGCCAGGTGACGCTGGAAGAAGTAGTCGTTGTACCCGTGCACGTAGAGCACGGCACGCCGATGCAGGCCACGGCAGGCCGGCGCAACGCCCTGGACCCCGTCGGTCCCGTCAGCGCTGTTGGCGCTGTGAGCGCGCGCGGCGTACCGCACCAGGGTGGCGACCAGCGGCCCGTCACCGATGCCGTCGTCGGGCAGGGGGATGACTCGCTGGCTGAACCCCTCTCCCAAAGGGTCCGGCGCCCACGGTCCTGCGCTCATCGGTCGGCCATCGGCCCCGTCACCCGAACGGGCAGCAGCAGCGCCAGCCCGATCGCGAGGACCACCATGATTCCGAGGATGCCCCAGCTCTGGCTCCCTCCGATCACGATGAAGGTCGACCACCCCAGGGGCGCCATGAAGCTCGCGGCACGGCCCGTGGTGGCGTACAACCCGAACAGCTCGCTCTCACGTCCGGGCGGGATGACCCGAGACAGCAGGGCGCGACTCGCCGACTGCGCCGGGCCCACGAAGAGACACAGCGCGAGGCCGAAGGTCCAGAAGATCACCTGACCCATCCCGTTGAGGGCGAAGACCGCAACCCCGGAGATCAGCAGGCCGACCAGGGAGGTGACGATGACGGCCTTGGGTCCCGTACGGTCCTCCACGTACCCCGCGGCGATCGTCGCGAGACCTGCGACGACGTTCGCAGCGATTGCGAACTGGATCACCTGCCCCGCGGTGAGGTCGAAGGTGACTCGCCCGATGACGGCGCCGAAGGTGAACACCCCGGCGAGCCCGTCGCGATAGACGGCGGCGGCCAGGAGGAACCGCAGGACGTCACGGCGCTCACGCCACAGCTCGGCCACGTCGGCGAACAGCCTGCGGTAGGAGTCCAGCAGGCCAAGGCGCGCACGCACGCCGTTCCGGGGCACCTCGGGCACGGCCACCAGAACCGGGATGGCGAAGACCCCGAACCAGATCGCGGAGACCAGCACGGCGACCCGGATGTCGAGGCCGTTGTCCCCCGTGACCCCGAACCAGCCGACGTCGGGATTGATGAACCCGACGAACAGGACGAGCAGCAGGACGATTCCGCCGATGTAGCCCGCACCCCAGCCGATTCCGCTGATCCGGCCCACGTTGGCCGGTGTGGAGACCTGGGAGAGGGTCGCGTTGTAGTTCACCGAGGCCAGCTCGAAGAAGATGTTACCCACCGCAAGCAGGAAGATGCCGAGCAGGAGGTTCTGGTGCAGGTTGTCCGGGTCCGGGGTGACGAGGAACATCGCGGCGCTGATCGCCACCGTGATGAACGTGTGCACCCCCAGCCACAGCTTGCGCCGCCCGCGGTCGTCCGAGCGCGCGCCGGTGACCGGGGCCAGCAGTGCGATGAGCACCCCGGCCGCCGTCAGGCCCCAGCCAAGCCAGGTCGAGTGCTCCGCCAGCACGCGGTCGAGGACGGTGATCGCGGGACCGTGCGTCAGTCCGGCGGCCTTCTCCGCGTCCGCCGCCGCGGTGATCGCGGGGTCCACGAAGGCGGTCGAGGTGAGCCAGGTCGTGAACACGAAGGTGGTGATCACGGCGTTGAAGGAGGCCGACCCCCAGTCCCACAACGACCACGCCAGCACCCGTCGCCGGGGTACGGGGGTGTCGGACAAGGAGCTCGTACCCGGGTTCTCGGGCGGCGTCACGGCGGCTTCGCTCACGCAGGCGAGCCTAGGCCCCTCGAGCGGGCGGCGCCCACCACCGGGAGGGTGAGTTCATCCGAAGTTCGACCGACAGGTTGGACCGCGCGGCGTCGTCCCCTAATATCTCCCGCATGGATTCGAGTTGTAGTACCGGGCCCACCGGGTTCCGACATCCGTCGGGCACGGTGGGCGCATGATCACGCAGTGGGTTCTGGTTGGCGTCGCCGTCCTGCTGATCGCGGCGAACTTCGTCTTCGTGGCCGCGGAGTTCTCCTTCGTCACGGTGGACCGCCCAACGGTGGCCCGGCGTACGGTCGAGGGCGACGTCAAGGCCCGATCGCTCCAGAAGGCCCTCAAGAGCATGTCGACGGAGCTCTCCGGAGCCCAGTTCGGCATCACGGTCACCTCCTTGATCACCGGCGTCATCGCCGAGCCCTCGGTGGCCGCGCTGCTGCGCGGACCGCTCGGGATGACCTCCCTGTCCGACGCCGCGACGACGGCCGTCGCCCTCGCCCTCGCCTTCGCGCTCGTCACCTTCGTGCAGATGGTGATGGGTGAGCTGGTGCCGAAGAACTGGGCGATTGCCGAGCCCCTGCGGGTGGGCCGCGCCGTCGCCACGCCGCAGCGGGTCTTCACCAGGCTCAGCAAGCCGTTCCTATGGGTGCTCCAGGGCTCGTCCAACCGGCTGCTCCGCCTGATCGGGATCGAGCCCCAGGAGGAGCTCGCCTCCGCGCGCTCCGCGCAGGAGCTCGCCTCGATGGCCACCCGCTCCGCCAAGCACGGGCTGCTGGACGAGGACATCGCACGCCGCGTGGAGCACGCGATCGAGCTGGCGGAACGCACCGCGGCCGACGCGATGACGCCGCGCCCCAAAGTCACCTTCCTGTCGGCCTCCGCGCCGGTGAGCGAGGTGCTCGAGGCCGCCTCACGGACCGGGCACGGCCGCTTCCCACTCATCGGGACGAGCGTCGACGACGTCGTCGGGGTGGTGCACTTCAAGCACGCCCTGGCAGTTCCGGCCGCCGAGCGCGCCTCCCGCAGCGCCACGAGCATCTCCCGGCCCGTGCGGGCCGTACCCTCGGCCATGCGGCTCGACGACGTGTTGCCGGAGCTGCGCACCGGCCTGCAGCTGGCCCTGGTGATCGACGAGTACGGCGGCACCGACGGGATCATCACCCTCGAGGACCTGGTCGAGGAGCTGGTCGGCGAGATCGATGACGAGCACGACCTGCCGGCCCAGGCCCACATGCAGGTCGATGAGACCCGCTGGTCGCTCGACGGGATGCTCCGGCCCGACGAGGTCGAGGAGATCACCGGCGTGCTGCTGCCCGAGGGGCGGGAGTCCGACACACTCGGCGGACTCGTCACCGAGCTGCTCGGCCGCTTCGCCGATCCCGGGGACGCCGTGACGGTGGAGGCCAGGCACACCGCCGAGCCCGACGCCGACGGCATCGCACCGTCCGTCGAGGCCACCCTTGTCGTCGAACGGCTCGACGGACGGCGCGTCGACCGCGTGCAGCTGACCGTCGTGCCGGACGCCGAACCGGCCGAGGGCCGGCCCACCCGAGGGGAGCGCGACGATGTCTGACCAGACCGCCCTCCTCGTCGCCGTTCTGCTGCTGATCGGCAACGCCTTCTTCGTGGGCGCCGAGTTCGCCGTGATCTCGGCCCGGCGCACGCAGGTCGAGCCGCGGGCCGCGGAGGGCTCCCGCGCTGCCCGGCTGACGCTGCGCGCCATGGAGCATGTCTCGCTCATGCTCGCGGCGGCGCAGCTCGGCATCACCATGTGCTCGCTGGGGCTCGGTGCCATCGCCGAGCCCGCGGTGGCCCACCTGATCGAGGCCCCGCTCGCCTCCCTCGGCGTGCCTGCCTCGATGACCCATCCGATCGCGTTCGCCCTGGCGCTCGCTCTCGTCGTCTACCTCCACATGGTGCTCGGCGAGATGGTGCCCAAGAACCTCGCCATCGCACGGCCCGAGCACACCGTGCTGGTCCTCGCCCCGGTGCTGTACGTCATCGCGCGGATCCTCAGCCCCGTGCTGCGCCTGATGAACGGTGCGGGCAACCTCGTGCTGCGCATGATGCGGGTCGAGCCCCAGGACGAGGTGACCTCCGCCTTCACCGCCGACGAGGTCGCGGCGTTCGTGGAGGAGTCGCGGGCCGAGGGCCTGCTGGACCGCGACGCCCACGAGCTGCTCTCCGGCGCGCTCGACATCGGCACCCGCACGGTCGCCACGGTCGAGGTCTCCCGCCGCGAGCTCGAGTCGCTGCCGCTGTCCGCAACCGTGTCGGACGCGCAGGCGGCCTGCGTCCGCACCGGGTTCTCCCGTTTCCCCCTGATGGCCGACGACGGCGCCCTGGTTGGGTACGTGCACGTCAAGGACCTGCTGGACGTGGACGCCGCCACCGCGGGCGGCCCGATCCCGCGGGCCAAGGTCCGCCGCCTTGCCCGGCTGACCGAGGACATGCCGCTCGACCG
The DNA here is from genome assembly GCA_052086865.1 of Cellulomonadaceae bacterium. GTDB lineage: Bacteria > Actinomycetota > Actinomycetes > Actinomycetales > Cellulomonadaceae > Flavimobilis. Next base: position 1,537 of record JBQGOU010000085.1, on the reverse strand, counting down.
CGCCATCGCGGTGATGCAGCGGGCCCACGCCCACCTGGCACTCGTGGCCGCCCCGGACGGCACCGTCACCGGTGTGGCGATGCTCGAGGACCTGATCGAGGAGATGATCGGCGAGGTCGCGGACGCGACCCGGCGTCGATGACCGGCGGCACGTGTCCCGGGACGCCCGGCACGCTCGCACCTGCCCCGCGGCCCACGGTGGCCGAGGTGTTCCGCACGGGTCCGGACCAGCGCCGCGAGCGCGCGGGGACACGCGCCAGGAGCCCACTCATCACGGGGCTTCTGGCGCAGGGTCCGCGCGAGACGGAGCGACGGCTGCGCGAGCTCGCGGCGCGCACGGGCACCCCACTGGTGGAGCCGGGCGACGCGGGGCGCACGATCCTCACGTTTCTCGCCGACGCCCCGGACGCAGCCGCCGTCGTCCTGGTGCGCAACAACCCGGTTGACGGGTCGACGCTGGCCGAGAGCAGTCTCGAACGGGTGGCCGGCACCGGGCTGTGGCACCTCAGCCTGGAGATCGGTTCGGGCTGGCGGGGGTCCTACGCCCTCGCCGCCGTGCCCGCGGCCCCCTCGTCACCACCCCACGACCCGGGGGCCCCAGCCGACCTCGCTGCACACACGCTGGCGACGTACACCGAGCGCCGCCGGGCGCACGCCCTCGCACGCGTGCCCGCAGCCGATCGTGCCGCCGTCGAGCAGTGGTTCGATGCCCAGCGCTACGCGGCCCCGGACCCGTGGGGACGCGAGCAGCTGAACGAGCGCAGCTCCGTCGCGGCAGGACCAGACGCGCCGGGTGGGCTGGGCAGCACCGGCACACCGGCCGCAGGGCCCCACGGCGCGCTGCACCTGGTGGGCGCACACCGCCCTGGTCGCAGCGACAGGATCGCCGTCCACGTCCCTGCCACCCCGGCGCCTCCGGGAGGGTGGGGCGTCCTCGTCCTGCTCGACGGGCAGGACTGGATCGGTGCGAGGGTGACGACGGTACTCGACGCCCTGGCAGCCTCGGGACGCATCCGCCCGATGCTCACGGTGCTCGTCGGGGGCTCCGACGACCCGTGGCGCGTCCGCGACCTCATGTGCGACGCCGACTACGTCGACTTCCTCGCGGACCGGGTCCTCTCGGACGTCGGCGAGCGGTGGACCGTGAGTCCGCTGCCCCAGCACACCGCGATCGCCGGACAGAGCCTGGGTGGGCTGACCGCGGTCTACGCCCAGGCGCTGCGCCCGGACCGGTTCGGCGCGTCCATCAGCCAGTCCGGCGCCTTCTGGTGGCCGCACGCGGACCTGTCCGACCCAGACTCCCAATGGCTGACCCGGGCGATCGTCGCGGGCGGCCTTCGCCTGAACCGCGTGTGGCTGGAGGTGGGCACCAAGGAGCCCGGACAGGTCACCGCGAACCGTCACCTCGCGGCCGCCCTGCACGGTCGCGCCCAGGTGACCTGGCGCGAGTACGACGGCGGCCACGACCGCGCTTGCTGGCGCGCGGGACTGGCCGAGGCGATCCTCGGGACGCTCGGGGCTGGGGCTGGGGCTGGGG
>JBQGOU010000084.1:0-11129 GCA_052086865.1 Cellulomonadaceae bacterium | reverse complement strand
GAGGCGAGGTCGTAGGCGACGACGCCGGCGACCTTCACCTCCTCGCCGTCGGGCACCTCGGTCTGGGCGAGGTCGTGGTCGAGGATCAGGTCGAGGACGTAGAACTCGTTGAAGAACTCCACGTCCTGCTTCACGCAGTTCTGGTACAGCGTCTGCAGGATCATGTGGCCGGTGCGGTCCGCGGCGTAGCAGGCGCGGCGCACCGCCGCCTCACCGTGGTTGCGGGTGTGCCCGCCGAAGCGGCGCTGGTCGATCGTGCCCTCGGGCGTGCGGTTGAACGGCAGGCCCATGTGCTCCAGGTCGAGCACCGCCTCGATGGCCTCCTTGGCCATGACCTCGGCGGCGTCCTGGTCGACGAGGTAGTCCCCGCCCTTGACCGTGTCGAACGTGTGCCACTCCCAGTTGTCCTCCTCCACGTTCGCGAGCGCGGCGCACATGCCGCCCTGCGCTGCGCCCGTGTGGGAGCGGGTGGGGTAGAGCTTGGAGATGACGGCGGTGCGCGCGCGGCCGGAGGCCTCGAGGGCCGCGCGCATCCCGGCGCCACCGGCGCCGACGATCACGACGTCGTACGTGTGGGTCTGCATCGGGGTCGATGCCTCCTGGGGGGCGAGGGTGGGGGGGGTGGGGTCCGGTCAGCGGTTGAGGCAGAAGCTGGCGAGCAGCTCCTCCGGGGCGCCGGCGGGGCACGGCTCGAAGGTGAAGATGACGAGCGTCCCGAGCGTGACCACGAGGACGAAGGCGGAGTACAGGGCGATTTTGAGCGCCCCGCGCACCCGGTCGCGTTCGGCGTAGTCGTTGATGATCGTGCGCACACCGTTGGTGCCGTGGATCATCGCCAGCCACAGCATGAGCAGGTCCCAGATCTGCCACAGGGGGGAGGCCCACTTGCCGGCGACGAAGGCGAAGTCGATGGCGTTGATGCCGTCACCTGCGAACAGGTTGACGAACAGGTGGCCGAAGATCAGCACGATGAGGATCACGCCGGACACGCGCATGAACACCCAGCCGTACAGCTCATAGTTCGATCGGGTCGTCCTGCGCCGGACGTACGGGTCGCGGGGGTTGGCGAGGGTCTCGGTCATCTCAGCTCCCGAAGACGTGCATCAGGTGCCGCGGCAGGAACCCTGCCATCGTCACGACGAGGAGCCCGATGACGATCCACAGCATCAGGCGCTGGTAGCGCGGACCCTGGGACCAGAAGTCCACGAGGATGATGCGCAGGCCGTTGAACGCGTGGAACACGATGGCTGCGACCAGTCCCGCCTCACCGAGGCCCATGATCGGGTTCTTGTAGGTGCCGATCACGGCGTTGTACGCCTCCGGGGAGACGCGCACCAGCGCCGTGTCCAGCACGTGCACGAGCAGGAAGAAGAAGATCAGCACGCCGGTCACGCGGTGCGCGACCCAGGACCACATGCCTTCGCGGCCGCGGTACAAGGTGCCTTGGGGGGCCTTCGGCACGGGGGTTGCCTCCAGTGGCGAGTCTGTCGGACGGCATCGTCCCTGACGGGCGCGGGCTGGGTGACCCGCACCACCACTGTAGTGAATGCACGGCGATCCATGGGACAAAGGGCCCGCCCGGTGCACCGCTCCCGGCGGTTTGTGACATATCGCACACCGCCTGCGCGCCCGCCGGGCCATGCGGGCTTGCGTCGGCAGCAGCGCGGCGTCCACTGGCTACCATGTCGCCATGGTGCACCGCAGCGAGGGCAAGGTCCCCGACTTCTACGCCGTGATCCCCGCAGGCGGGGCGGGCACTCGGCTGTGGCCGCTGTCCCGCGCCGTGCGGCCCAAGTTCCTGCTCGATCTCACCGGCGCCGGGCGATCGCTGCTGCAGGCCACGGTCGACCGGCTCGCGCCGGTGGCGGCGGCCGGGCACACCATGGTCGTCACGGGCGCCAAACACGTCGCCGCGGTACGCGAGCAGCTCCCCGACGTCGGCGCGCAGGACGTGCTCGCGGAGCCCTCCGGCCGTGACTCGATGGCCGCGATCGGCCTGGCCGCCGCGGTGCTGCGCGAGCGCCACGGCGACGTGGTGCTCGGCTCCTTCGCCGCGGACCAGGTGATCACCAGCTCACGCAGCTTCGAGCGTGCCGTGCGCGAGGGCATCACGGCGGCCCGCGCGGGATATGTCGTGACGATCGGCATCGCCGCCTCCCGGCCCTCCACCGCCTTCGGCTACGTCCGCTCGGGAGAGGAGCTGGGCCTGCCCGGCGCCCCGTCGGTGCGCACCGTGCTGGGATTCACCGAGAAGCCGGACGCCGACACTGCGCGCACCTATCTCGCGACGGGGGAGTACCGCTGGAACGCAGGGATGTTCCTGACCCGCGCCTCCGTGCTGCTCGAGCATCTGGAGCGCGAGCGCCCGCAGCTGTGCGAGGGCCTGGTCGCCATCGCCCGGGCCTGGGACACCCCGGCGCGGGACGAGGTCCGTGACGCGATCTGGCCAACGCTCGAGCGCGTGCCGATCGACACCGCCATCGCCGAGCCCGTCGCCGCGCGCGGCGGGGTGGCGATGGTCCCGGGCGACTTCGGCTGGGACGACGTCGGCGACTTCAACTCCCTGGCGGCCCTGCTGCCCGCGGTGGACGACCGCGGCTCCAAGGTCTTGGGGGACGCCGAGCGTGTGGTGCGGCTCGACAGCGCTGGCTCGGTCATCGTGCCGGGCACCGACCGGGTCGTCGCCGTCCTGGGCCTGGACGACGTCGTCGTGGTCGACACCCCGGGTGCCCTGCTCGTGACGACGCGGGCCAGGGCCCAGCAGGTCAAGGCCGTCGTCGACGCCGTCCAGGAGCGCGGACGCGACGACCTGCTCTGAAGGTCCGACCCCTGAGGGTCCGACGGGCGAACGCCTCCGACGGCGTCCGGGCGTCGGGACTACCCTGGCAGCCGTGACCACCGCGCCTGTCGACTCCATCGTGGCGATGGCTCGTGAGCTGCACGATGAGCTCGTTGCCGTCCGCCGCGACATCCATGCCCACCCCGAGATCGCTCGGACCGAGGTGCGCACGACGGCGCTCGTGGCCGACCGCCTGCGCGCGGCCGGGCTCAGCCCGCGCCTGCTGCCGGGCACGGGCCTGGTGTGCGACATCGGCACCCGCGACGGCCAGCGCCGGATCGCGCTGCGCGCGGACATCGACGCCCTGCCGCTGCAGGAGACGAGCGGTCTGCCCTATGCCTCGACCGTTCCGGGGGTGGCGCACGCCTGCGGCCACGACGTGCACACCACCGTGCTGCTCGGCACCGGCCTGGTGCTGGCACGCCTCGCCGAGGCCGGCGGGCTGCCCAACCCCGTCCGGCTGATCTTCCAGCCGGCCGAGGAGGTGCAGCCGGGCGGTGCCCTGGACGTCATCGGCGCAGGCGCCCTGGACGGGGTGGACCGCATCTACGCGGTGCACTGTGACCCCAAGGTCGACGTCGGCCGGGTCGGTACCCGCATCGGCCCCATCACCTCGGCCTCCGACGAGGTCACGGTCACCTTCCGCTCGGCCGGCGGGCACACCTCCCGTCCGCACCTGACGGGCGATCTCGTGTTCGCGATGGGGCAGGTCGTGACACAGGTGCCCGCCGTGCTCGGGCGCCGTCTCGACCCGCGTGCCGGGGTCAACCTCACCTGGGGCGCCGTTGCGGCGGGCAAGGCGCACAACGCCATCCCCGGGGTCGGCACGCTGCGCGGCACCCTGCGCTGCCTCGAGGCCCGGGCCTGGGAGCATGCCGGCCAGGTGCTCGAGGACGCCGTCGAGCAGGTGGTGGCGCCCTACGGGGTGAGCGTCGAGGTCCAGCACCACCGCGGCGTTCCGCCCGTGGTCAACGACGAGGCCTGCACGGCCGACATCGAGGCGGCGGCCCGCGCGACGCTTGAGCCGGGTGCCGTGCTGCTCACGGAGCAGTCCCTGGGCGGGGAGGACTTCGCCTGGTACCTCACCAAGGTCCCCGGTGCCCTCGCTCGGCTGGGCACCCGGACGCCGGGCGGCCCGTCCTTCGACATCCACCAGGGCGACCTGCGCATCGACGAGCGGGCCATCGAGACGGGGGTGCGCCTGCTGTCCGCGCTCGCCACCGCAGCGCCCACACCGCACGGTGGCAACCCGGCCGTGCGGACGCGGCCCTCCTGAGGCTGCGGACGAGCGGGTCCGCGGTCCGCGAAAATCGCCGAAGCACGGTGCGTACCCGCCCGTGACCTGCCCTTGACCAGGGGTCTTGGCTGGCGGGCACCCCGGTCTCACCCCGCGGTCGACGGTGACGGCTGGGTAACGAATGGGTTGCGATGTCACGAATTCACCAGGCCGAAACACGGGCCTGGCTAGAGTTCTGGGCATCAGGCGGACCGGGTGTTCGGGTGACGCGGTGCAATGGCGCTCCGCGTCACCCGAGCACCCGTTTCGCTCAGTCGAGATCGACAGGAGTTCCTTGTGAAGACAACGGTGAAGGTAGCGGCACTCGGTGCTGCGGCAGCCCTGGCGCTGACGGCGTGCGGAGACGCACCGAGCGACGAGCCCACCACCCCGACCGGTTCCGACACCGCCGAGACCACTGACGCACCCCCCGCGGAGTCGATCGACTTCAAGGGCTGCATGGTCTCGGACTTCGGTGGCTTTGACGACAACTCGTTCAACGAGTCCGGTTTCAACGGCCTCGAGCGGGCGAAGTCCGAGCTCGGCATCGAGACCGCCACGGCGGAGTCGACCGATGCCGGGCAGTACGCCGGCAACCTCGACTCGATGGTCCAGGCCTCCTGCGACCTGATCATCACGGTCGGGTTCAACCTGGCCGACGCCACGGCGGCCGCCGCCGACGCGGACGCCGACCAGCACTTCGCGCTCATCGACTCCGCGGTCGACCCGGCCCGCGACAACGTCAAGCCGCTGCTGTTCAACACGCAGGAGGCGGCCTTCCTGGCCGGCTACCTCGCCGCAGGCGTCACCGAGACCGGCACGGTCGCCACCTACGGCGGTCAGCCCTACCCGTCCGTGACGATCTTCATGGACGGATTCGTCGACGGCGTGGCGAAGTACAACGAGGACAACGACGCGGACGTCACCGTGCTGGGCTGGGACAAGGAGTCGCAGAACGGCTCGTTCTCCGAGACCTTCGAGGACATCGGCGTCGGCACGTCGCTGACCGACGGCTTCATCGCCCAGGGTGCGGACATCATCCTTCCCGTCGCCGGTCCCGTCGGCGAGGGCAGCCTGGCCGCCGCGAGCCAGCACGAGGGCGTCAAGGTCATCTGGGTCGACTCGGACGGCTTCCTGCAGGCCAACCTCGACCAGTACAAGGGCCTGATCCTCACCTCGGTCATGAAGGAGATCGGCCAGTCCGTGTTCGACGTGGTCGAGGCCACCGCGGACGGCAGCTTCTCCGCAGAGCCGTACGTCGGAACCCTCGAGAACGGTGGCGTGGGCCTGGCCCCGTACCACGACCTCGAGGCGGATGTGCCAGCCGAGCTGCAGGCGCAGATCGACGCGCTGAAGGAGCAGATCATCTCCGGTGAGGTGGTCGTCGAGTCGCCGAGCGCGACGCCGGTCGACTGACACGCCGAGGGCGGGTGGTCCCGGGCCCAGAGCCCGGGACCACCCGCTATCTTTGTCTCCACACACCGTCGAGGCACCGCATGAGACCGCTCCGCACCCATCCCGCGCCACCGCTGCCGCGGGGACGGTGAGACGTCGAGGAAAGGGCACACCGGCATGAAGCTGGAACTGCGGGGGATCACCAAGGTCTTCGGATCGCTGGTCGCGAACGATGCGATCGACCTGGTGGTCGAACCCGGGGAGATCCACGCCCTCCTGGGCGAGAACGGTGCCGGCAAGAGCACCCTGATGAACGTGCTCTACGGGCTCTACGATCCCGACGCCGGCGAGATCCTCGTCGACGACGTGCCCGTGACCTTCGCCGGCCCCGGTGAGGCTATGGCCGCCGGCATCGGCATGGTGCACCAGCACTTCATGCTCGTGCCCGTGTTCACCGTCGCGGAGAACGTCGTCCTCGGGCACGAGCCCGTATCGGGGCCGGGGCTGATCGACCTCAAGGCGGCCCGCACCCTGGTCCGCGAGATCTCCGAACGCTTCGGCTTCGACGTCGACCCCGACGCGCTGATCGAGGACCTGCCCGTCGGCGTGCAGCAGCGCGTGGAGATCATCAAGGCGCTCTCCCGCGAGGCCAAGGTGCTGATCCTCGACGAGCCGACCGCCGTGCTGACCCCGCAGGAGACCGACGAGCTGATCGAGATCATGCGGCAGCTCAAGGAGGCGGGCACCTCCATCGTCTTCATCACCCACAAGCTGCGTGAGGTCCGTGCGATCGCGGACCGCATCACCGTCATCCGGCGCGGCAAGGTCGTGGGAACGGCCGACCCGAGCGCAAGCGAGCTCGAGCTCGCCTCCGCGATGGTGGGGCGCAGCGTGTCCCTCGGCGTCGAGAAGGCTCCCGCCGAGCCCGGGGAGACCCGGCTCTCGGTCCAGGCGCTGACCGTGCGGGACGGGGCCAACAACGTGATGGTCGACGGCGTGTCGTTCGACGTGTCCGCAGGCGAGATCCTCGTGGTCGCGGGTGTGCAGGGCAACGGTCAGACCGAGCTGACCGAGACGATCCTCGGCATGCACCCGAGCTCGACCGGCTCGATTGTGCTCGGCGGCACCGAGCTGCTCGGCAAGTCCATCCGCAAGGTGCTCGAGGCGGGGGTCGGGTTCGTCCCGGAGGACCGCAGCACCGACGGGCTGATCGGGTCCTTCACCATTGCGGAGAACCTGGTGCTCGACCTGCACGACACCCCGCCGTTCGCCAAGGGCGCGGCGATGAATCTCAGGGCGATCGACGAGAACGCCGACAGGGCGATCGAGGAGTTCGACATCCGTGCCCGCTCGCGCGCCGACCTGGCGAGCCAGCTGTCGGGCGGTAACCAGCAGAAGGTCGTCCTCGCCCGGGAGATGTCCCGCCCGCTGCAGCTGTTCATCGCCTCCCAGCCCACGCGCGGGCTCGACGTCGGCTCGATCGAGTTCGTGCACAAGCGCATCGTCGCTGAGCGCGACGGCGGCAGCGCGGTGCTGATCGTCTCGACCGAGCTCGATGAGGTGCTCGGCCTGGCCGACCGCATCGCCGTGATGTACCGCGGGAAGATCGTCGGGATCGTGCCGGCGGACACCTCCCGAGACGTCCTCGGCCTCATGATGGGCGGCCTCAGCCTCGAGGACGCCGTCGTCGAGGCCGCCCAGCACACCACTGCGCTCGCCGAGGCGGACGCCGCCGCAGGTCAGGAACCGGAGGTTCTCTCGTGACAGACCCACAGTCCGCGTCCGCGCCGGCCGCGCAGCCGCCGGGTGCCGGGGAGGTGCCCCCGGTCGTGGACCCAGGCACCCCGCCGGCCCAGGACCGTCCGCGTTCCGTCCTGCGGCAGATCACCGAGGCCAGCGCGACGGTGGTGTTCTTGTCGATCATCACCGCCCTGGTCCTCGCCGCCGTCCTCGTTGCGGCGGCCAACGAGGAGGTGCAGCGGACCGCGACGTACGTCTTCGCGCGGCCCACCGACTTCTTCTCGGCGGTGTGGGACTCGGTGTGGGGGGCGTACTCCTCCCTGTTCCGCGGGGCGGTCTTCGACCCCCAGGCCGAGACGCTCGTCCGCAAGGTGCGGCCCATCACGGTGACGCTCACGCAGTCGGTGCCGCTGATCCTCGCGGGCCTCGGCCTGGGTATCGGCTTCCGTGCCGGGCTGTTCAACATCGGTGCCCAGGGCCAGGTGGTCCTCGGAGCCATCGCCTCGGCCTACATCGGTTTTGCGTTCCACCTGCCGGTGGGCCTGCACCTGCTCGTCGCCGTCCTCGGCGGCCTGATGGCCGGCGGCCTGTGGGCCGGAATCGCCGGATACATCAAGGCGCAGTTCGGCGGCAACGAGGTGATCGTGACGATCATGCTCAACTCGATCGCCGTGTTCCTCATGTCCTACCTGCTCTCGACGACGGCGTTCAAGCGGCCGGGGAGCAACAACCCCATCTCGCCGATCATCGACTCCACCGCCGCCTTCCCCCTGCTCCTGGGGTCGAGCTTCCCGCTCAACGGGGCGTGGCTGCTCGCCATCGCCGCGGCGTTCGCCACCTGGTGGCTCATGGAACGCTCGACGTGGGGCTTCAGGTTCCGCGCCGTCGGCGCGAACCCCGACGCCTCCCGGGTCGCCGGCATCAACGTCCGGATGGCCTATCTGTGGGTCATGCTCATCGCCGGGGCGCTCGCCGGCCTAGGCGGGGCGTCGCAGGTGCTGGTGCCCGGCGGCGTGCTGCAGGACGGTGTGGCGGGGTCGATCGGCTTCGACGCGATCACCGTCGCCTTGCTCGGGCGGTCCAAACCCCTGGGAACGGTGCTCGCCGCCACGCTGTTCGGCGCCCTGCGCGCCGGCTCACCCCTGATGCAGACCGTGTCGAACACCCCGATCGACATCGTGCTGGTGGTGCAGGCGCTCATCGTGCTCCTGATCGCCGCACCCCCGCTGGTCCGCACGATCTTCCGGCTCCCGACCCCGGGCGTCGCCCCCCGCAAGGTCAAGGAGGTTGCCGCATGAGCGCCGTCACGTCTTCGGCCCCGGGTGGCGACACCGCTGTGGCGCCGGTGGTTGCGCAGCCGCCGATCTCCTGGCGGTCCCCGGTCATCTACGGAACCGTCGCCGTCCTGGCCCTGTGGCTGTTCGCCTTCGGCTCCCCGGCCGGGTCCCGCTCGACCTTCACCCTGGCGACGTCGGGTGACTTCGTGCAGCTGCCGGCGTGGACGGTGGCCGCCAGGCCGGCGACGCTGCTGCTGACGTTCGTAGCGCTTGCGCTGACCGGGTTCTCGCTCTACTCGGCGCTGCACCGCCGCAAGCCCGCCGCCTGGGTCCCCGTCGTCTTCGGCGTCGCGATCGTCCTGACCTTCCTGATCTGGGCCGTGGCGGACAAGGCGAACCCGCTGCCGGTGCCGCACCTGCTCTCCCAGGGCGTCTACTTCGCGATTCCGCTGGTCTTCGGCTCGATGGCAGGACTGGTGTGCGAGCGCTCGGGCATCATCAACATCGCGATCGAGGGGCAGCTGCTCGCCGGCGCGTTCGCGGCCGCCGTCGTCGCAACCCTGGCGCAGAACCCGTACGTCGGCCTGCTCGCGGCCCCGGTTGCGGGGGCGTGCGTCGCGGTGCTCCTCGCCTGGTTCTCGATTACCTACCGGGTGAACCAGATCATCGTGGGCGTGGTGCTGAACGTGCTCGTCACCGGTGTGACGAGCTTCCTGTTCTCCACGGTCCTGAAGGTGAACACCTCGACCTGGAACACCCCGCCACGCCTGCCGGTCATCCGGATCCCGGTGCTGGCGGACATCCCGCTGATCGGCCCGATGCTCTTTCGTCAGACGGCTCTGGTCTACATCATGTTCGTCATCGTCGCGCTGCTGCAGATCATGGTGTTCCGCTCCAAGTGGGGCCTGCGGATGCGGTCGGTCGGCGAGCACCCCAAGGCGGCGGACACCGTCGGCATCAAGGTGAACCTGACCCGGTGGCGCAACACGATTCTGGGCGGGGCGATCGCCGGCCTCGGCGGCGCCTCCTTCACCATCGCGCTGGGGCTCGCCTTCGGCAAGGAGATGACCGCGGGCAAGGGCTTCATCGCCCTCGCCGCGATGATCCTCGGGCGGTGGAGCCCCAAGGGTGCGCTGCTTGCCGCGCTCCTGTTCGGCTTCGCCGAGGCGCTGCGCAGTACCCTCGGCATCGTCGGGTCCGACATCCCCAGCCAGTTCCTCGCAATGCTGCCCTACCTGGCGACGATCTTCGCCGTCGCCGGGCTGGTCGGCCGGGTTCGCCCGCCCGCCGCCGAGGGCATTCCCTACGTCAAGTGAGGTGCCCATGAGCGTGCACGACATCGACTGGGAGGCGCTGCGCGCAGCCGCCCGGGAGGCGATGGGCCGGGCGTACGCGCCCTACTCGGGCTTCCCCGTCGGCGCGGCAGCACTGGTCGACGACGGCCGGGTCGTCACGGGGTGCAACGTCGAGAACGCCGCATACGGGGTCACGCTGTGCGCCGAGTGCGGGCTCGTCTCGGACCTGGTGCGCTCCGGTGGCGGCCGCCTGGTCGCCTTCGCCTGCGTCGACGGGCGTGGTGAGCGGCTCATGCCGTGCGGCCGGTGCCGGCAGCTGCTGTGGGAGCATGGTGGGCCCGAGCTGCTCGTGGACAGCCTCGCCGGAGTGCTGCCCATGACGAGCATCCTGCCCCAGGCCTTCGGCGCCGCCGAGCTCGCCGCAGGCGCACGCTCGGCGTAGGCGCCTGCGGCGCACCGCCACCGTCACGAGAACAGGACCCGAGCACATGGCCATCGAATCCTTCGACGCCGTCGACGTCATCGTCACCAAGCGGGACGGCGGTGAGCTCGCCGACGCGCAGATCGACTGGGTGATCGACGCCTACACCCGCGGCGTCGTCGCCGAGGAGCAGATGTCTGCGCTCGCCATGGCGATTCTGCTGAACGGCATGACCCGTCGCGAGATCGCCCGGTGGACGGGGGCGATGATCGCCTCGGGGGAGCGGATGGACTTCTCCTCCCTGAGCCGGCCGACCAGCGACAAACACTCCACCGGAGGGGTCGGGGACAAGATCACCCTTCCGCTCGCGCCCCTGGTCGCCGTCTTCGACGTCGCCGTGCCGCAGTTGTCCGGGCGCGGGCTCGGGCACACGGGCGGAACGCTCGACAAGCTCGAGTCCATCCCCGGCTGGCGCGCAGCGCTGAGCAACGCGGAGATGCTCGACCAGCTCGAGGAGGTGGGCGCGGTGATCTGCCAGGCCGGGTCCGGCCTGGCCCCCGCCGACCGCAAGCTGTACGCCCTGCGCGACGTGACGGGCACCGTCGAGGCGATTCCGCTGATCGCCAGCTCGATTATGAGCAAGAAGATCGCCGAGGGCACCAGCGCGCTCGTGCTGGACGTCAAGGTCGGCTCCGGGGCGTTCATGAAGGATGCGGACCGCGCGCGCGAGCTGGCCCGCACCATGGTCGAGCTCGGCACGGACGCCGGGGTGCGCGCCGTCGCCCTGCTCACGGACATGTCCACCCCGCTCGGGCTGACCGCGGGCAACGCGCTCGAGGTGCGCGAGTCCGTCGAGGTGCTGGCGGGTGGGGGACCGGCCGACGTC
>JBQGOU010000083.1:0-11204 GCA_052086865.1 Cellulomonadaceae bacterium | reverse complement strand
AAACCCCAATTCTACATTGGGGCCACTGTCCGAGAAGGAGCGGGCACCTCACACCTTCCGAGCGCGCATCAACGCGCGCGGCGAGCTCGGCTACGCCGCCCCGCGGCTGGCCCGACATCAACTCTGCGCCGCGGCCGCGTTCCTCGCCGGCCTCGCCGAGCAAGGGCGGGCTCTCGCCGATACGACGCAGGGGGATCTCGATCGCCTCTTCGCCGAAGGCACACCTCGGCTACGCGACATCCTCCAGCCGTTCCTGCGCTGGCGATGAACACCAGACGCATGTCGAGGCTAGAGCTCCCACCACACGTCCAACAGCCCGCGACGAGACTCACCTAATGTGCTCGCGTAATGGGGTGCGTGCCTCATTTGGGATCTGCTCGCGAAACTCTGGCCACGCTTCGGGCATTGGGGTGTGCTGGTGGGATGGGCTCGTTGTCGATGTCGACCAAACGTGAGATCACGAAGCGGTACGCCCGCGAGTACGCGGCCGGGTCGAAGAAGACGCGAGGGCGGATGCTGGACGAACTGGTCGCGACCACGGGCTGGTCGCGCGCGAACGCGCGCCGGCAGGTGACCGCGGCGGGGAAGCGGCGCGGCCCGCAACGCGCGGTGAAGCGCGCACCGCGCCCGCGGACGTACGGGTATGACACGCTGCGGCTGCTGATCGTTGTGTGGATGCTTGCCGGTCAGCCGTCGGGAAAGTATCTGGCCGCGACGATGGGGATCTGGCTGCCCAAGCTGATCGAGCACGGCGAGTTCGGCGACGACACTCACCGGCTGAATGATCACACGCGCACGCAGCTGCTGGCCGTGTCGGGGGCGACGATCGACCGGCTGCTGAAGCCCACCAGGGACGGGATGCGGTTGACCGGGATCTCGGGCACCAAGGCCGGTCCGCTGCTACGCACCTCGATCACGGTCCGCAAGGCCGGCGACGAGCACGAACAGACGCCGGGGTTCTGCGAGATCGACCTGGTGCTGCACTGCGGGCCGACGCTGAAGGGCGAGTTCTGCCGCACCCTGACGGTCACCGACGTGCATACCGGCTGGACCGAGAACATCGCGCTGCGCAACGGCGCGCACCGGTGGGTGCTGGAGGCGATGCCGATCATCGAGGCCAGGTTGCCGTTCCGTTTGACCGGGATCGACAGTGACAACGGCGGGGAGTTCATCAACGACGCCCTGATCGGCTGGGCCGGTGAACGGGACCTGTTCTTCACCCGCGCTCGCCCCTACCACTCCAACGACAACGCCCACGTCGAGCAGAAGAACGGCGACGTGGTGCGCCGCCACGCGTTCCACTACCGCTACGACACCCCCGCCGAGCTGCGGCTGCTCAACGAGCTCTACGCGCTCGTCAGAGTCAGGCTGAACCTGTTCACCGCGACCACCAAAGCCATCGGCTACCGCACCAACCGCAACGGCAAGAACATCCGCGTCTACGACACGCCCCGCACCCCGCACCGGCGTCTGGTCGACTCCGGGGCCCTCACCACAGGCAGCGCACGCGAACTGACCACGCTGTTCGACAAAACGAATCCCGCCGACATGACCCGGCAGATCACCGCGATCCAGACCCGCCTGATCCACCTCGCCGCCGCCAAAACCACAGCAATCAGCGCCGGCGTTTCGCGAGCAAAACCAGGTGAGGCACGCACCCACCTCTCGCGAGCATCTTGACTTGAGTCACTACGGCCCGTCACGTTGCTGACCCAGCAACACCGCATCGAGCTCATCCGGCGCGTTCACCACGGCAACGGGATGGATCTGACCGACACGGTTCTCGCGCTGCTCGGCCTGCTCTACGCCCAGCCCTTGACTCGCATCCAGCAGCTCACCGTCGACGACATCGAGATCGATGACGAAGGCATACTCGTCATCCGGCTCGGCAATCCGCCTACTCCGGTTCCCCCGCCGTTCGACGAGATCATCCGCCAGCACGTCGCCGCACGACGCAACCAGACGACCGCGGCCAACGGAACCAGCCCCTGGCTGTTCCCCGGGCGAGCCTCGGGAAGGCCGCTGCACACCACATCCCTGCGTGATCGACTCCGCCGACTCGGCATCCCGAACCTCAGCAACCGCAGCCGCGCGATCCGCGAACTGCTCGGTCAAGCCCCGCCGATCATCGTCGCCGGGATGCTCGGCTACAGCCCCACCGGGAGCGAGCGGATCGCCATCGAGTATGGAGCCACATGGCAGCACTACGCCGCGATAGACCGAGAACCACGCCGCCCGCCACACCTCATCGACTGACACAGCAGGATCATTCGAAATCTGCAATAATCTGCGTATGAATGCAGATTATAAGTGTTCCCTCGGGCCGGAGAGCGCCTACGTCGAACTCGCGGTCGAGGTGTTCTCTATGCTCGCCGACGCGACCCGGGTGCGGATCATTCTCGCTCTGCGGGACCAGGAGCTGCCGGTGAACAGCCTCGCGGAGCTCGTGGACAAGTCGCCGGCGGCGGTGTCGCAGCATCTCGCAAAGCTGCGGCTGGCGCGGATCGTGCTGACCCGGCAGGAGGGCACGAAGGTGTTCTACCGGTTGGCGAACGAGCACGCCCGGCAGTTGGTCGCGGACGCGATCTTCCAGGCCGAGCACTCGCTCAGCAGCGACCCCGCCCACCACCGCGGCGGCCACCCCGCTCCGGAGGAGACGCGCTGATGCTGCGGGTGCTGCGCAACGACACCTACGCGAAGCTGTTCTCCGCCCAGGTGCTCGCCCTGCTGGGCACCGGCCTACTCACCGTCGCGCTCGGCCTGCTCGCGTTCGACATCGCCGGCGACGCGGCAGGATCGGTGCTGGGCACGGCGCTGACGATCAAGATGGTCGCCTACGTCGGCGTCGCGCCGCTGATCGCCGCGGTCGTCGACCGGCTCCCCAAGAAGGCCGTCCTGGTCGCCGCGGACCTGGTCCGGCTGGTGATCGCACTGTCGCTCCCGTTCGTGACCGAGGCGTGGCAGATCTATCTGCTGGTGTTCGTGCTGCAGTCCGCGTCGGCGACCTTCACCCCGGCGTTCCAGTCCCTGATCCCCACCGTCCTGCCCGAGCCGTCCGACTACACCCGTGCTCTGTCCCTATCGCGGCTGGCCTACGACCTCGAGTCACTGTTGAGCCCCACCATCGCCGCCGCCCTGCTCACGGCGGTCAGCTACAACAACCTGTTCCTCGGCACCGCGGCCGGCTTCGCACTCTCCGCCACCCTCGTCCTCGCCTCACGCCTGCCCTCACGCGTCGACGAGCCCCGCCCGACCACGTTCTGGCAACGGCTCCCGCTCGGAGCGAAGGTGTTCGCCCGCACCGACACCCTCCGGTTCCTCCTGTTGACGAACATCGTGGTCGCCGCGGGCACCGCGATCGTGCTGGTCAACTCGGTCGTCTACGCCAAAGGCCTGTTCGGCCTCGACGCCGCCGCCCTCGCGATCACCCTCGCCTGCTACGGCGTCGGATCACTGATCGTCGCGCTCAATGTCCCCTGGATCGTCGACCGGATCGGAGTGGTCCGCACCATGATGGCCGGCGCTGCGGCAATCACGATCGGCCTGATCGCCGCGGCGATCGTGACCGCCGTCGACACCGAGTCCGGCACCGGATGGGGATGCCTGCTGGCGACCTGGGTACTGCTGGGAATGGGCACCTCCCTGGTGACCACCCCGTCGTCGCGCCTCCTCGCCGACGCCTCAACCCCGTCAAACCGGAACCTCGTCTACACCGCACAGTTCGCGCTCTCCCACGCCTGCTTCCTCATCACCTACCCAATCGCCGGATGGATCGGTGCCGCCAGCCTCACCCTCGCCGCCCTCGTCCTCACCGTCATCGCGACGTTCGCAGCCGGCGCAGCCATCACCTTCGCTGCCTCCCGACGGCTCAGCACAAGCAGCGACGCTCCCGCGCCCGCTCTCATCCGCGACTAGGGGGCTGGCACGTGGGGATCAGCTGGGTGATGCTCGGCCGATGCGCCAGTAGCCGCAGAAGGTGACGTGGGTTTTGGGGATGCCGAGCTCGTTCACGAGGTGGCGGCGTGCCCCGGTGGCGAGTGCGGACTCGCCGACGGCGAACGCATACACGCTCTCGGAGTACGGCAGCTCCCGGAGTGCGGGGAGCGCGAGCGTGCCGGGCGCTGTCGATGGATCGCGGACGATCCAGTGGACGGTCACTCCGTCGGGTGCTTCGTGCTCCTGCTGATCGCGTTCGTCGAAGAGTTCGATGATTGCATCGCCGATCGTGTCTCGGGGCAGGTCGCGGAGGATGGCGAGGGCTGCGGGCATGGCGCTCTCGTCTGCGACGATGAGGGTCCGTTCGGCGGGGACGGGCGCCCAGCCGTGACCCTGGTCGATGAACGCGACTGTGGTGCCGGGTTCGACCGAGGACGCCCAGGGGCCTGCGATGCCTTCGGTGCCGTGGACGATGAAGTCGATGTCCAGTTCTGCGGGATCGGCGCGGTGCTGCCGGATCGTGTAGTTGCGGATGACGGGACGAGTCCCCTTGGGCAGCGTGAGGTACTTGAAGAGTCCGCCGAAGCCGAAACGTTGAGGGAGGTTGTCGAAGCGGTCGTCGGCGTGGACGGGGATGGCGAGGCGGAACCACTGGTCGAAGCCCTTGTACTCGAACCGGTCCAGGTCGCCGCCGGCAAGGGTGACCCGGACGACGTGGGGGCTGATGCGCTGGGTGCCGGTCACCGTGGTCAGTACGACGCCGGAGTCGGCGTGGGTCACTTTGATGGTGCTCATGAATCTCGTCCTCCGACGTGCAGGGGATCGACGGCGGGCCGATGGGCGCTGCACGTTCCGTCCTCGACGGTGATGATCTGGTCCACGTCGCTGACGGTGGAGAGGCGGTGGGCGATGACGAGCACGGTGCGGCCTGCGGCGAGCCTTCCGATGGCGTCTTGGATGCGTGCTTCGGTATCGGGGTCGACGCTCGCGACGGCTTCGTCGAGGATGATGATGGGCGAGTCCTTGAGGAGGGCTCTCGCGATGGACAGGCGCTGGCGCTGTCCGCCGGACAGGTTCGCGCCCGAGTCCTCGATCACGGTGTCCAGGCCTGCCGGAAGGGCGCGGATCTCGTCGTCGATCTGTGCCGCTGCCAGGCTGGCCCAGATCTCCTCGTCGGTGGCATTCGGCCGGGCGAGGGCGACGTTGTATCGGATCGTCTCGTTGAAGAGGTAGACGTCCTGGTAGACGGTCGTGACCATCCGCATGACCTCGTCGGTGCCGAGCTCGCGCACATCCTTCCCGCCGAGCAGGATCGCGCCGTCGTCGACGTCCCAGAGACGGGCGGTGAGGTTGGCGATAGTGGACTTGCCGGAGCCGGATGGCCCAACCAGCGCGGCGATGGCCCCCGAGGGCACGGTGAAGGACACCCCGTTGAGCGCAGGCGAGGAACCTTCCTCTGTATCGGAGCCGTAGCTGAAGGTGACGTCACGGAACTCGATGGACGCGTCCTGCGGTGCTGCTGGATGCGCGGGCTCAGTGAGGATGGGAGCGTCCCAGACTTCGGCGATGTTGTTCGCAATCTGCTGCTGGATTCGCCGGTAGCCGGTGAGCGCGCCGAGCTCCTGGATCGGCTGGTAGAGCGTGAGGGACAGCATCAGGAACAGCAGCAGTGTCGTCGCCGGCACGACGCCTCCCGCGTAGAGCGCACCCCCGATGGCGATCAGCACGACCAACCCTCCCTCGATGGCGATCGCTGCAAGACCGGTCGCCGGGGTCGCCCGCACGGACATGTCGATCGACGCCTGCTCGAGACGTCCGACGGCCTGCCCGAAGCGGGTCGCGATGAACGAGGCCGGATTGCCGCGGAGCACCGCAGCCCCCTTGGCCTGCTCGATGAGGATGGTCGTGGTCTCGCGTCTGGCCGCGTACACGTCGGTGAACACACGGTGATAGATCCGGTCGCTCCATGCGGTCAGAGCCCAGTAGACGGGCAGGCCGATCAGGGCCGCGAGGGCGAGGCGCCAGTCCAGGCTGAGCAGGACGACGGTGACGATCACGGGTTGGATGAGGGCGCCGATGACCTGCTGGGGCACGTTCTGGAAGTCGAGCATCGGGATGTCGTTGCCGATCAGCGTCGTGATGCGACCGTTGTCGACCCGGGAGAAGAAGCCGAGGGGGACGCGCCGCAGCCGTTCGACGATCGACAGCTGGAGTTCCCTCTTCGACTCGCCGGCGATGGTCCAGATCGTGCCGTTCACCCACTGCGATGCCAGCAGCCGCGCGAACAGCCACACCAGCAGCCCGCCGCTCACCATCCAGATCAGCCCTCCGTCGAACGCTGTCCCCCGGGCCACGGCGGTGACGGCGGCGTTCACGACGAGGAACACCGCGATCAGCGGGATGCCGCGCAGCAGGCCGTCGATGATGAGCTTCGGCATGCCGCGGCGCAGCAACTCCGGCCATCCGCGTCCGAGCAGACGCACCCACTGGCGCGAGAATCCCAGGGCGCCCAGGCCCGGGGTGACGATCTGCCTGGCTGCCTCGTCGACCTCATCGACCGGCCCCGCGGGCGCAGCGAGCTCCGTGGTCGCCGACGGGAGCGCGGCGCTCTCCGTGTCGCGGTGCTGAAGGTGCCAGCCGGTGGCGGTACTGTAGGCGTTCCAGAGCTTGCGGTAGCCGGGACTCGATTCCAGAAGCTCATCGTGAGTGCCTCTGTCCGAGATCTCTCCGTGTTCTAGGTAGACGATCTCATCGGAGTCGCGGATGGTGTCCAGGCGGTGCGCGATCGCGATCACCGTGCGTCCCGCGGTGAGCTCGGCGATCGCGGTGAGCGTCGCGTGCTCGGTCTGCGCGTCCAGGGCGGCCGTGGCCTCATCGAGGACGATCACCGGGGCGTCCTTGAGCAGGGCGCGCGCGATAGATACGCGTTGACGCTGCCCGCCCGACAGTGTGCCTCCACCGGCGGGCAAGACCGTATCCCATCCATCGGGAAGCTCGGCAGCCAGCTCGCTGAGCTGCGCGGCATGGCCCGCGGTTTCGACCTCAGAATCGGTCGCTCCGGGCCTGGCGATGCGGATGTTCTCCCGCAGGGTCGCCCCGAAGACGTACTCGTCCTGCTGCACGAAGGCGACGATCCTGGCCAACTCGACCTGCGGGATATCGCGGACATCGACCCCGCCGATTCTCACCGCGCCCTCCGTCACATCCCAGAATCGCGCGAGGATCCTGGCGACCGAGGACTTTCCGGCACCGGTGGGACCGACCAGAGCGATGCGCGCACCCTCCGGGATGCGCAGATCCACATTCTGCAGCACCTGATCGCCGCCCTCGTTGTAAGCGAAGGACACGGCGTCGAAGACCACGTCGAACCGTTCGGGCGTCTGCGGAGTGCGAGGCTCGGGAAGCGGCTTCTCGGCGAGGACCTCGCGGATGGATCCTGCCGACATCCGGATGCGGATCATCACCGTGGCCATCGTTCCGACCAGGCCGATCACCGGAGTCAGGTAGCCGAGACTCAGCAGCAGGAACAGAGCCAAGTTAGCCAAAGAGATCCCCCCGCCGGCGTACCAGGTGCCCGCGACCGGGATCAGCACGGCGACGGCGACCCCGGTGGCCACCGTCATCGCGGCGACCAGCCAGCGGATCGGGCCCTTCGTGCTCCGGGCCTGCAGCGCCTCACCGACGATGATCGCCTCACGCGCCTGGTCGTACCCGGAATCTGGGCGCAAGAATCCGCGGATCACCTTGATGCCCTGCAGATATCCCAACACGGCCCTGTTGAGCACGCCCTGGTGCTCGGCCAGGAGTTCGTTGTTGCGCATGCCGAGCTTCATGCCGATGGCCGAGACAACCACCAGCAGCACCAGTGCCCCCACCGCGACCAGCGCCAATCGCCAGTCAACGACGAACAGGAGGACGGTCGTCGCGACCGGGATCGCCGCGGCCGCAGCCAGATCGGGGATCCCGTGGGCGAGTGCCTCCTCCATCTGCTCGACGTCGTCGTGCAGCAATTTCTTCATCTCTCCCGCCGACCTGGCCTGCACGCGCCCGAGGGGCAGACGCTGCAGCTGGCGGGCGATCGCGCGCCGCAGATCCGCGAGGATCCGGTACGCGGCGACATGCCCCACCTGGGTCGACACGCTCGCGCACACCCCTCGCAACACCACCGCGACCGCCGTGCCCAGCGCGATCCACCCGATCGCCCCCGCCCCGGCCCCATCAGGAGAGAACAACGCCACCGTCACCGCATACACCGCCACGTACGGAGCCAGACCGCACGCTCCTGCGATGACCGCGAACACCGCAGCGGCTACCAGACCCGCGCGATGGCGGCCGGCGATCGCGCCGATCGTATCGACCTGCCCGGCAGTCTCTGTCGTCGCGGTTCGGTCAGACTCATGGAGAGGAGTAAGGGTCACCTAACCGACAGTAAGCACCCCATCATGCAAAGTCAACAGTGAGTGTATTTATTGATCGAGCGGGATAGCCTGAAATCATGACAGTCGAGCAGGAGCAGCACGCGAGCAGACCGAGAGGACGGCCTCGCCACGACGGCCCGCATCAGCCGATCACCCGCGATGCCATCATCGATGCCGCCCTCGGCATCGCCTCCGCACAGGGGTTCTCGGCGCTCACGATGCGGAGCCTTGCCTCCGAACTCGAGGTCACGGTACGCGCGCTCTACCGCCACGTCGCCGATAGACAAGAGGTCATCGACCTTCTCGCGGCGCGGATCATGGACCTGCAGCCCGAGCATGTTTTCGCCATCGAAGACTGGCGCAGCGGCATCCGCACGCTCTACAGGGAGACACGCGACGCCTACCGTCTCATGGGCCGCGCGATGCTCTTCGCCTTCGAAGAGACCGTGAGCCCCGCGGAGCTCCCCGTCAAACGCATCCTCTTCGCGGAACGACTCCTCGTCTTCCTCACCGGCCTCGGGCTCGAACTGGAGGACGCCATCGTGTGGCGCCAGCAGTTCCTCACGGACGTCTTCGGCTACACACTTCTCATCGACCAGCGCTACGACCACGCGACCGACGCCGAACGGCGCACGATGGCCCACCCCGTGCCGCGGCCCTGGCTCGATGCGCACCCGGCCGCGGAGGCGCCCCTCTCGCGACAGGCGCTTCTGCTAGCTCCCCCCTCGCCGGACGAGGTCTTCGAACGCACAATCGACCGGGCGATTCTCGCTATCGAAGCCCGGAAACAGGATCATGCACACCCAAGGACGTGACTGCGCGGTCAGGACCCGGGACGGACGGACGCTGCACGCGCAGGTGCTCGACCCGCCAGCCGGGCGCCGCGGTCACGAAGACGGAAAGGGGACCGGCGGTCGGCCGCATCGGCCCGTGACGGTCGTTTTCGAAGCCGGCTACGCCGCCCAACGCTCTACCTGGGCACCCGCGCAGACCCGGGTGGCCGGCTTCGCTCGCGCCGTTGTCTACGACCGCGCGGGCCTCGGACGTTCCGCACCCGACCCGACCGGGCGCTCGCTGGAACGGATGGCCGCGGACCTCGGCGACCTGCTCGACCACTTCGCCCCGGGACCCTTCGTCCTGGTCGGGCACTCCGCCGGCGGTCCCGTTGTCCGCGCTCTGGCCGCCCGTCCCGGACGGCGTGATCAGCTCATCGGCCTGGTTCTGGTCGACCCGAACGACGAGGCCGCGGACTTCGCGATGAGCCGATCGCTCCGACTCATCGAGCAGGTCATCGAGCCGATCGAGCTCGCACTGGCCGAGCTCGGCCTCTTCAAGAAGTTGTTCGGGAAGCTGCTGGATGCGATGCCCGCCGCCGACGTACGCGCCGACCTCGATCGCGAGGGCTTCACCCCGCAGGTGATCCGCACCCAGATGCAGCAGACCAAGACGTTCATCCCCGAAGTCCGCAGATGGCGGCAGGCGCCGCCCGATCTGGGCGATCTCCCGGTGACGGTGATATCGGGTGCCCTGGCCCGGGAAGGAATGACCCGGGCACAGCGCGCGGCATTCATCGCCGCGCACGCCCACCGTGCACAGACCTCGCGCCATGGACGCCACGTGGTGGCGCCCGCCTCCGCCCACAACGTCCAGCTCACCGACCCCGAGCTCGTCTCCGACGAAATCCGTCGACTGATCGCGTAGACGATCGCCCGCTGGCTCGGTTCACGTACAACGACGCGTTCGCTAACGTCGCGGTAGGACCACGTACCAAGGCGTAGCGCTGCGCAGCTAGCAGTGGCCGCCCGCTTAGCGCCCCCGAGCACCCGAGCACGAGCCCATGCGCGCGCGACCGCTGCGACCGCTGCGTCGGCGCTTCTCACGACCGAGAACTCGTCACTCGAGTTCACGTCAGGGCGCCAGTTAAAGGCTCCCCTTAGACGGAAAAGCGACAGCCCGCACTATCGCTGACGCACCCGCCGGTACATCGTCGGTGTCCTCGGACCTCGCGCTGAGAGCCCCTTGTCCCCGGGGCCGGCTCATCCCCGGAAAGCAGCGAGTCAGGGCAAGCCTGGGCCGCCGTCGCGATCAGACGTCGATGTTGCGACCGCCCAGGGCACGGTAGTCATGCGCCGGAAGCGTGGATGGGTCAGCACGAATACGGCGACGATCGCCATGATGGCACCACCGATGATGATCGGTAGCGGCGCCCAGACTCCGTACAGTGCGGTGCTGGCGGTCGGGGCGATGACGAAGGTGAGGCCGGTGGTCGCGCCGATGAGCCCGGCCAGGCCGCCTTGTTCTTCGCGGCTGACGAGCAGGGTGGGCCCGGCGGTGTAGCCGGGCATGGCGATGCCCAGGCCGAGGCCGATGAGCAGGATCGCGGCGAACAGGAGGACGGGACCGGCGTCGATGACGAGCGCGAGGAAGCCTGCAAACGCGATCACGCTGCCGACGCGCAGCAGGGTGGGCGGGGTCCAGCCGCTGCGCGGCACGATGACGGCCTGGGCGAGGATCATGCCGACTCCGGCGGCCAGGAGCGCACCGCCGGTGACGAGTCCGGTGGCGGTTGCGTCGAGGCCGAGGCGGTCTTGGACAATGAATCCGGTGATGACCTGGATGAAGCCGAGTGCGGTGAACATGCCGAATCCGGCGAGCAGGAACGGCCACACGCGCGAGTCGAAAGGGCTGACTCTGGTGGGGGTCTCGATGAGCTCGTGGCGCGGCTCGCGGCGCAGCCGGAACAGGATCAACGCGAGGCCCGCGAGCAGCAGCACCGGCACCGCGATCAGCGGGGTGAGGATGCCGAGGGCCGAGAGCGCTCCGCCGATGACGGACCCGCCGATCATGGCG
>JBQGOU010000082.1:0-11259 GCA_052086865.1 Cellulomonadaceae bacterium | reverse complement strand
GGGCACGTGCGGAGGATGGGGGATTCGAACCCCCGAGGGCGTTAACCCAACCGCCTTTCCAAGACGGCGCCATAGGCCACTAGGCGAATCCTCCTGGTGGACGTGCGAGTGTGAGGATACCGGAGTTCGCGGCTGGGCCCGAATCGTCGTTGCCCGACGGGGTGCAGGCGGTGCGGGCTGGTGCGTTAGGCTGGGTTCAGACCCCTCGTACGGCGTCATCTCGCTGAACCCCCCCAGGGCCGGAAGGCAGCAAGGGTAAGTGAGCTCTGGCGGGTGTGCGGGGGGTCCTTTCGTGCCTCGGGGGAAGGGGGGCGTCCCAGGACGCCCTGCCCCGCACGCTGTCCAGCATGTGAAACGCGGGCACCTCCGGTGGACCGGCGCGTGTGCGACGCACATGATCAGAACCATGAACCGGTACCGCAGCAGCGCGCACGCCGTCGTCGGGGCGTCCCGCCGGTGCGGTGCGACGTGGTGTCGAATGCCGCTGCGGGTGGCGTCGGCGGCCTGACCGCCCGAACGTCCTGCCCGCCCCCGTCGCGGCGCTCCGGTTCGAACCGTCCGACGCCGCGTGCATGCACCGCGCAGCCCCCCGCAAGGCCTCGCCAACCACCGTCCGAGCGCTCCGCGAGCGGACGGTCCGTTCCCGGACCGCGAACCGACCACGGCCCGGGTGCCGAACACAGAGATGAGAACACCGATGATCCGTAAGACTCTCAAGATCGCAGCCGTCACGGCCGCACTCGGCCTCGCGCTGTCCGCATGCGGCGGCGGTGACGGCGACGCGGGCGAGACCACCACCGACGCCGCGACGACGGGGGACACCACCACGGATGCCGGGGAGGACACCGGGCCGATCCGCATCGGCGTCGTCGGCGCCTCGGACGAGCAGTGGCCGATCTTCCAGGCGAAGGCCGAGGAGGCGGGCATCGAGGTCGAGATCGTCGACTTCTCCGAGTACACGATCCCCAACCCGGCGCTGACCGAGGGTGAGCTGGACCTCAACCAGTTCCAGCACCTGCAGTACCTGGCGAACTACAACGTCGAGGCCGATGAGGACCTGACACCCATCGGCGCCACCGCCGTCTACCCGCTGGGCCTGTACTCGACGCAGTACTCCAGCGTGGACGAGATCCCCGAGGGCAGCGAGGTCGCGGTCCCGAACGATCCGACCAACCTGTCGCGTGCGCTCCTCGTGCTGCAGGACGCCGGGCTGGTCACGCTCGTCGACGGAGGAACTTCGTTCTCGACCGAGATCGACGTCATTGCGGACGAGTCGAAGGTCTCCGTCACCCCGGTCGACGCCGCCCAGACGGCGATTGCGCTCGACTCGGTCGCCGCGTCGGTCATCAACAACGACTTCATCACCGACGCGGGTCTGACCCCGGAGGACGCGCTGTACCAGGACGACGCGGACAGCCCCGGAGCCCGTCCCTACATCAACGTGTGGGTTGCGCGCGCCGAGGACAAGGACAACGAGACCTTCCTCAAGCTCGTGGAGATCTTCCACGACCCGGAGGTGCTCGAGGCACTGCAGACCGCGTCCGGCGGCACGGCGGTCATCGCCGACCAGTCCGGATCGGAGCTGGAGGGATACCTGACCGAGATCGAGGACAACCTCAAGGCTCTCGGCTGAGTATCCGTGCGGGGCGGCGCAGTGGTGGGGGCCACTGCGCCGCTCCTGTGCGACCTGGCAGGCTAGGTCCGTGCGCTGCGACAGGCAGCATCGAGGGGTGGAGCACCGCATGAGCACTTCGACCGCGATGGTCAGCTTTCGGGACACGGTGAAGGTCTTTCCGGGCAAGTCCGGTGAGGTTCGCGCCGTCGACGGCGTGACCCTGGACATCCGAGCCGGTGAGATCTACGGCGTCATCGGCTACTCCGGCGCCGGCAAGTCCACCCTCGTGCGCCTGATCAACGCGCTCGAACCGGTCACCTCCGGCCAGGTTTTCGTCGACGGCCAGGAGATCACGGGCCTGTCCGAGGCGAAGTTGCGCCGCGTCCGCGCCGGAATCGGCATGATCTTCCAGCAATTCAACCTGCTGGCCTCGCGGACCGTCGCCGGTAACGTCGCCTACCCGCTCAAGGTGGCGGGCTGGCCACGGGAGAAGCGCAAGGCCCGGGTTGCGGAGCTGCTCGATTTCGTGGGGCTCTCCGCGAAGGCCCGGCAGTACCCTGCCCGGCTGTCCGGCGGGCAAAAGCAGCGCGTCGGCATCGCCCGGGCGCTCGCAACCAACCCGAAGCTGCTGCTCGCGGACGAGTCCACGAGTGCACTCGACCCCGAGACGACCCAGGACGTGCTCAACCTGCTCCAGAAGGTCAACCAGGAGCTGGGCATCACGGTCGTGATCATCACCCACGAGATGGACGTGGTGAAGTACGTCTGCAACTCGGTCGCGGTGATGGAGAACGGCCAGGTCGTCGAGCACGGCGACGTGTACCAGGTCTTCGCCGAACCGCGGCACGAGGCCACCCGGCGCTTCGTCGCCACCTCGCTGCGGGACCGCCCGAGCCCGGCCGCCCTCGAGCGGCTGCGCCGGCGCCACCCGGGACGGATCGTGACTGTCGGGGTGCGCGACGACGGCGGTTCCGGGACGGACCTCATGCAGGCGCTGCGCGAGCACCCCGTCGAGGGCGCGATCGTCTACGGCGGCATCACCGAGATCGCGGAGCGCCCCTACGGCAGCCTCACCCTCGAGCTCGAGGGGAGCGAGGCGCACATCGCCGACTTCATCGCCGACGTGGCCCGGCACAGCCCCGTCCTCGACCTCGGCACCGCGGACGCGCCGCGATCCGACCCGGACGCCGTTGGCCCGCGCGCCACGGGCTCGCCGGCAGAGCCTGCCGAAGCCGCGGACCCATCGGACTCCGGTTCGGAGCCGAGGTCGCCCCATGACGTGATCGCCCCCGAGGGGAGGCTCTGATGTTCACGGCAACCACCGACTGGTACCGGCTGGGTCCCATGCTTGTGAAGTCGATCGGCGAGACCTTCCAGATGGTCTCGATCGCGCTGGTGCTCGGCGGGATCTTCGGACTGCTGATCGGGCTTGTCCTCTACACGACGCGGGCGGGCAACCTGTTCGCCAACAAGGTCGTGTTCACGTTCGTCAACGTGCTGGTCAACCTCATCCGGCCCATCCCTTTCGTCATCTTCATCACGGCGATCGGTCCACTGACCAAGCTCATCGTGGACACGACGATCGGCACCAAGGCGATGTATGTGCCCATGGTGATCATGGCGTCCTTCGCGTTCTCGCGGCTCGTGGAGCAGAACCTGGTCTCGCTCGATCCCGGCGTGGTCGAGGCGGCTCGTGCGATGGGGGCGTCGCGGCTTCGCGTCGTGTGGTCCGTGCTCATCCCGGAGGCGCTCGCCCCGCTGATCCTGGGCTACACCTTCCTGTTCGTCGGTGTGGTGGACATGTCCGCGCTGGCGTCCGTCATTGGCGGCGGCGGGCTCGGTGCCTTCGCGATCCAGCAGGGCTACCAGCGCCTGAACTGGGAGGTCGTGTGGGTTGCGCTCGTCATCATCATCGTGATCGTCCAGGCGGGCCAGCTGCTGGGCAACTTCCTCGCCAAGAAGGTGCTGCGCCGGTAGCGGGCCCGCTACCGGGCCCCGGTACCGCGTGTCGGACCTGCCGCCTACAGTTGGCACGTGACCGCCGCGCTGTACCGACGCTACCGACCCGACTCCTTCGACGAGGTGATCGGGCAGGAGCACGTGACCGTCCCGCTCATGCAGGCGTTGCGCACCAACCGGGTGAACCACGCCTACCTGTTCTCCGGGCCCCGCGGGTGCGGCAAGACGACGTCGGCGCGGATCCTTGCGCGGATTCTCAACTGCGCGCAGAACACCCCCGAGACGCCACGGGACTCCCCGTGCGGGGAGTGCGACTCGTGCCGTGACCTGGCGCGGGGCGGAGCGGGAAGTCTGGACGTCGTCGAGATCGACGCCGCAAGCCACGGCGGCGTGGACGACGCCCGTGAGCTGCGCGAGCGGGCCACCTTCTCGCCCACGCGCGACCGCTTCAAGATCTTCATCCTCGACGAGGCGCACATGGTCACCCCGCAGGGCTTCAACGCCCTGCTCAAGATCGTCGAGGAGCCGCCGGAGTACCTGAAGTTCATCTTCGCCACCACGGAGCCGGACAAGGTCATCGGCACCATCCGCTCGCGCACCCACCACTACCCGTTCCGGCTGGTCCCCCCGGAGGTGCTCGAGCCCTACCTCGAACAGCTCTGCGTGGCCGAGGGCGTCACGATCGGGGCAGGCGTCCTGCCGCTGGTGGTGCGCGCCGGGGCGGGCTCCGTGCGTGACTCGCTGTCCGTGATGGATCAGCTCATCGCGGGCTCCCAGGGCGGGGAGGTGGACTACGAGCTTGCGGTCTCGCTGCTCGGATACACGCACGCCGCGCTGCTGGACGACGTGGTCGAGGCGCTCGCCGCCCGGGACGGGGCGAGCATTTTCCGCGTCATCGAGCGCATCATCAACACCGGGCACGAGCCGCGCCGTTTCGTCGAGGACCTGCTCGAACGGCTGCGCGACCTCATCGTCATCACGGTGTCCGGGGACGGCGCCGAGTCGGTGCTGCGCAGCGTTCCCGCGGACCAGATGGTGCGGCTGCGGGCGCAGGCGGGCAACCTCGGCTTCGGGGAGCTCTCCCGTGCGGCGGATCTGGTGAACGATGCGCTGACCGAGATGTCCGGGGCGACGTCTCCGCGGCTGCACCTCGAGCTGCTCAGCGCCCGGCTGCTGCTGCCCGGCGCAGACGACGGCACCGGGGGGCTGCTGGCCCGGGTCGAGCGGCTCGAGCGACTCGGCCACGCCGGCACGCTGCCTGCACCCGAGTCGCTGCGCGAGGAGGGAGATCGCGCGGGAGCGCCGAGCGGGACCGGTGCGTCGGGGCGGGACGTGCGTGGCTCCGGCGCGGACGATGCCGGTTCGGGCGGGTCCGCGCTGAGCGGCATCGAGGCGGCCCGTGCCGCCGCCGCCAGGGCGACGTCGTCCGCCTCCCGCGTGCGGTCGGAGGCTCGGAGCGAGGCCCGTGATCGGCGTGAGGCGGCTGGTCTCCCGGCCCGGGACGAGGCGCCCGTCGCCACAGGTGGCGCAGTCGCGCCCGCCGAAGCGAAGGAGCATGCGCCCGAGACCACCGTCGAGCCCGAGCGTGCGCGCTTGTCCGAGCCTGCCCCCGCGCCGAAACCTGCTGCTGCGCCCGCACCCGAGCCTGCTGCCCCTGCGCCGGAGCTTGGGCCCGAGCGCCCGGGTGCCATGGCACCCGAGCCGCCCGACGAGGAGTCGCCGGCGGTGTCCGAGGCCGGGCTGCCCGTTGACTCGGAGCGCCAGCCGAGCGGGGCGCTCGACACCGAGGTGCTGCGCCGCCGGTGGCCCGAGGTCCTCGACACTGTGTCTCGGCTCAAGCGGACCACGTGGGCGCTGGTCGGCCCGAACTCCCAGGTGGCACGGCTCACCGACACCACCCTGCAGCTGGTCTTCTCCTCACCCGGGCTGGCCACGACGTTCCGCAACGGACCGCATGCGGACATCGTCCACCGTGCCCTGGTCGAGACACTCGGGGTTGATGTCCGCGTCGAGGGCACGATCGCGGAGGAGGGCGCGCCGGCCGTCGCCGCCACTTCTGAGGCCGGCCCCGGTTCTGGGCCCGCGCGGCGCGAACTGCGGCCGGACGGGCCCGGCCGGACTGCTCCCGCCCCTCCTCCCACGGCACGTCCCGGCGGCGCGGGCAGGGAGCACCGTGGTGCACCGCGGTCCGGCGGGGAGTCCCACGGTGCGAAGGGACAGCCGGCGGCCGACGCCGACGCTGACCGAGCGATCAACCCGGCCGACGTGACCTGGGAGGTCGCGCCGCTGGGCGGCGCCCCGAGCAGCACATCGGAACCGACCCGGGGGGCGTCGAGCACCGATGCGAGCCAGCCCGTGCCGGCGGCGGACTCCTCGAGCGCCGCAACCGCCGTCGCCCGTGCGCGAGCGCATGTGCACGGGCCCACTGCCCCCGCCGTCGTCACCAGGGCCACGCCGTACGACGACGTGCCGCCCTTCGACGACGAACCCTCGATGGACGACCCGGACTCGGTCCCCTTCTCCGAGTCGACGCTGACCGGGCCCGCGCTGGTGGCGCAGCTGCTCGGTGGTCAGGTGGTCGACGAGATCGTCGACGAACCTGGCCGCTGACGCCGGTGTGGGTGGCACCGCGTAGGCTGACAACGTGTATGAAGGCGCGGTCCAGGACCTGATCGACGAGCTCGGCCGGCTACCCGGCGTCGGGCCCAAAAGCGCGCAGCGGATCGCGTTCCACCTGCTGGCAGCGGACGGTGCGGACGTCCGCCGGCTCGTCGACGCGCTCACCGAGGTCAAGGCCCGGGTGCGCTTCTGCGAGATCTGCGGAAACGTCGCCGAGGACACGGAGTGCCGCGTGTGCCGCGACCCGCGTCGGGTGGCGAGCGTCATCTGTGTCGTCGAGGAGCCCAAGGACGTCGTCGCGATCGAGCGCACCCGCGAGTTCCGCGGCAGGTACCACGTTCTCGGCGGGGCCATCAACCCGATCGAGAACGTCGGCCCCGATGACCTGCGGATCACGCAGCTCCTGGCACGGCTCGCCGACGGCGTCGTCGAGGAGGTCATCCTCGCAATGGACCCCAACGTCGAGGGTGAGGCCACGGCGACCTACCTCGCCCGTCTGCTCGGCCCGATGGGTCTGCGGGTCACGCGCCTGGCCTCCGGCCTCCCCGTCGGCGGCGACCTCGAGTACGCGGACGAGGTCACGCTCGGCCGCGCCTTCGAGGGCAGGAGGCTCGTCAATGGCTGAGCGCGAGCCCACCAGCGGGCACCGGCCCGCACCGGAGCGTGACGGCTCGGGCGGCGACATGGCCGAGGTTGCCGACGCCTTCGCGACCCAGGCGGGCACCTACCTGTCCACGGTCAGCCAGGTCGCCTCCGGTCTGGCGCCCGAGGCCGCGCTGCCATTGCTGCTGCTCGCCACCTCCGACGTGCTGGCCGCGGGCGCCCGCCTCGGGGCGATGGTCGACGTCGTGCCGGGGCACCAGTTCGAGCCGGACACCGGCCCGGACACCGACCTCGACCCGTTACGGGTCGGCCTCGCCCGCGTGCTCGAGGGCTTGGACGGCTACCCCGAGGTGGTCGACCCCGTCCTCAGCGCCGAGCTGGGTGAGGCGAGCGTGTCCGGGGACCTCACGCTGGTCGCCAGCGCGCTGACGCAGGGCCTGGCGCACTACGAGGCGGGGCACCGGCTCGAGGCGCTGTGGTGGTGGCAGTACTCCTACCTCGCCAGCTGGGGCGAGCGCGCGGCCGCGAGCCTGCGGGTGCTGCAGCTCACCCTCGCGCATCTACGGCTCGACGTCGCCGACGACATTGCGGCCGAGGCCGAGTACGACGCGCTCCAGGCGCCGGCAGTCGAGTAACAAGAGCATCCCGGGGAGTCGGGCAGGATAGGCGGCGTGGACCTCGACACGACCACCCTCGTCCTGCTCATCCTCGCCGGGTTCTGCGCGGGGTGGGTGGACGCCGTCGTCGGGGGCGGCGGGCTGATCCAGCTCCCCGCACTCCTGCTCACGGGCATCAACCCCGTGCAGGCGCTCGCCACCAACAAGCTGGCGAGCATCATGGGCACCTCGGTCAGCGCCCTGACCTACTACCGGCGGGTCGGCCCTGACCTGCGCACGGCGGGACCCATGGCGCTGACGGCGCTGCTGGGCGCCGTCGGCGGGGCCGCCCTCGCCTCGAAGATTCCCGCCCAGCTGTTCACCCCGATCATCCTCATCGTGCTGATCGGCGTCGCCGCCTACACCCTCAGCCATCCGCAGGCCGGGCGCAGCACCGAGCTGCGCTGGGCCGGCAACGGCCACCTCGCGGCGGCAGTGGCGCTCGGGTTCGCCATCGGCGCCTATGACGGCCTGCTCGGCCCTGGCACCGGGACGTTCCTGGTGATCAGCATGGTCAGCGTGCTCGGCTATGCCTTCCTGCCCGCCACCGCGATCGCCAAGATCGTGAACTTCGCGACCAACGCCGGGGCGCTGATCTTCTTCATCCCCTACGGCGCCGTGCTGTGGGGACTCGGCCTCGCCATCGGTGCCGCCAACCTCGTCGGCGGCTACCTCGGTGCGCGGATGGCGGTCGCCCGGGGCAGCGCCTTCGTTCGGATCGTGTTCATGGTGGTGGTGGGCGTGCTGATCGTCCGGCTCGGGTGGCAGTTCTACACCGAGCACTGGACATGAGTTCACCCGGCTGACCTGCGCCGGGACACAGCGCGAAGCCGCGCCGGGGAGTAGCGTCGACGTCGTGGGGGCGCAGAGCCCCGAGGACGCGCCCCGGTGGGACGCACGGCCAACGAGGAGGACGCATGGGACTCGACGATCTGGTGGGCAAGGCCAAGGAGCAGCTCAGCGAGCACGGTGAGCAGGCCAAGGAGGCCCTCGAGAAGGCGCGCGACGCGGTGAAGGCCAAGACGGACGACAAGATCGACCCGGTGGTCGACAAGGTTGTCGACTCGGCCAAGGGGTTCATCGACAAGAACGACACGAAGTAGTCGGACGGGCGGCCAACGCCCCCCGCGTTCCGCATCTCGGGACGGGTCCGGTCACCGGACCCGTCCCGTCTATGCTTCGACGGGTAAACCCCTACCTGGTGGACGTTTAGATCGACGGGACCAGTGAACGGAGCAGGAACGTGGCACTTGTCGTGCAGAAGTACGGAGGGTCGTCCGTCTCGGACGCCCAGAGCATCAAGCGGGTCGCCAAGCGGATCGCCGAGTCCAAGCGTGCGGGGAACGACGTCGTCGTCGTGGTCTCCGCGATGGGCGACACGACGGACGAGCTGATCGACCTCGCCCAGCAGATCACCCCCCTTCCTCCCTCGCGGGAGATGGACATCCTCCTGACCGCCGGTGAGCGCATCTCGATGTCGCTGCTCGCCATGGCGATCAACAACCTGGGCGTGAAGGCGAAGTCCTTCACCGGCCAGCAGGCCGGTGTGATCACCGACGCGGTGCACGGCCGGGCGCACATCGTCGACGTCGTGCCCAAGCGGATCCGCGAGACGGTCGAGAAGGGCTCCGTGGCCATCGTCGCGGGCTTCCAGGGCGTGACCGAGTCCACCAACGACGTCACAACTCTCGGCCGCGGTGGATCGGACACGACTGCCGTCGCACTCGCCGCCGGGCTCGGTGCGGACGTCTGCGAGATCTACACCGACGTCGACGGCGTGTTCACCGCGGACCCGCGCATCGTGCCGACGGCCCGCAAGATCGACCGCATCACCTACGAGGAGATGCTCGAGATGGCGGCCAGCGGAGCCAAGGTGCTCGTGCTGCGCTGCGTCGAGTACGCCCGCCGGTACGGCGTGCCGATCCATGTGCGCTCCTCCTTCTCCGCGAAGGAGGGCACCCTCGTGACCAACACCCCCCAACTCGCGGAAGGCAGTGAGGAACCGATGGAAGCCCCGATCATCTCCGGCGTCGCGCACGACCGCAGCGAGGCCAAGCTCACCGTCGTCGGCGTGCCCGACGTCCCGGGCACGGCCGCACGGATCTTCGAGATCGTCGCCTCCGCGGGGGCGAACATCGACATGATCGTGCAGAACGTCTCCGCCGCCGCGACGGGGCTGACCGACATCTCCTTCACGTTGCCCGAGGCCGACGGCGCGATTGCGACCGCCGCGCTCACGGCCGTCCAGGAGGAGATCGGCTTCACCTCCCTGCAGTACGACGACCAGATCGGCAAGCTCTCCCTGATCGGCGCCGGGATGAAGTCCAGCCCGGGCGTCTCCGCGAAGTTCTTCGGCGCGCTGCGCGACGCCGGGATCAACATCGAGATGATCACCACCTCGGAGATCCGGATCTCCGTCGTCACGCGCCAGGACAGCCTGGACGACGCCGTGCGCGCGGTGCACGGCGCATTTGACCTCGACGGCGATGTCGAAGCCGTCGTCTACGCGGGAACGGGGCGGTAGTCGTGGGTTTCAACGTCGCAGTCGTGGGCGCCACCGGCCAGGTCGGTGCGGTGATGCGCCAGGTGCTCGCCGAGCGTGAGTTCCCGGTCGAGTCCATCCGCTACTTCGCCTCCGTGCGGTCCGCGGGCAAGGTGCTGCCCTGGGGCAACCAGGACGTCGTCGTCGAGGACGTTGCGACGGCGGACCTCTCCGGCCTCGACATCGCCCTGTTCTCCGCCGGCGGGGCGACCTCGAAGGCCCAGGCGCCGCGCTTCGCGGCCGCCGGGGCGATCGTCGTCGACAACTCCTCGGCCTGGCGCCTGGACCCGGACGTCCCCCTGGTGGTCTCCGAGGTCAACCCGCAAGCGATCTTCGCGAGCCGTAAGGGCATCATCGCCAACCCCAACTGCACCACCATGGCCGCGATGCCCGTGCTGCGTCCACTGCACGAGGAGGCCGGGCTCGAGCGCCTCATCGTCGCGACCTACCAGGCCGTCTCCGGTTCGGGGCTCGCCGGCGCCCAGGAGCTCGACACCCAGGTCCGTGCGGCCGTGGAGCAGGACACCCTCGCGCTCGTGCACGACGGGTCCGCCGTGGTCTTCCCCGCACCCGTGAAGTACGTGCGCCCGATCGCGTTCGACGTCGTCCCGGTGGCCGGGTCGATCGTCGACGACGGCTCGGGGGAGACCGACGAGGAGCAGAAGCTTCGCAACGAGTCGCGCAAGATCCTCGACCTGCCGGAGCTCGCCGTCGCGGGGACCTGCGTGCGCGTGCCGGTGTTCACCGGCCACGCGCTCGCGATCCACGCGGAGTTCGCTGCGCCCTTGAGCCCGGAGCGCGCCACCGATCTGCTGGCGCTCGCCCCCGGGGTCGAGCTGTCCGAGGTCCCCACGCCGCTGCAGGCGGCGGGCGCGGACCCGAGCTTCGTCGGGCGCATCCGGGTGGACCAGTCCGTGCCGGGCGGGCGCGGGCTCGTGCTGTTCGTGACCAACGACAATCTGCGCAAGGGCGCGGCGCTGAATGCGGTCCAGGTCGCCGAGCTGGTGGCTGCGGACCTGGAGGGCGTGCGGGCGGCATCCGCCGGCTGAAGCCCGGCGCTGCCCGTCCTAGCGCTGCTCAGCGCTGCCCGTCCCAGCGCTGGTTTCGCGTGTCCGAGGGTGGTTTCGCGTGCTGGAACACGCGAAGCCACCCTGGGACACGCGAACTCAGCGGCGGGTGGCACGGCGGGTGACGCGGCCGGTGCGCCTCGGCGGGCGGGGCCCGGCGGGCATGACTGGTGTCCGGTGCGCACCGTTCGGCGGATG
>JBQGOU010000081.1:10606-11321 GCA_052086865.1 Cellulomonadaceae bacterium | reverse complement strand
CGGGGTTCTGGATTCGGGTGATGTGCGGTTCGCTGCGAAACTCGAAGACGGCGAGTACGATCTCCAGCTGTTGCAGGTCGATGAGGACCAGGCCGGCGGTGAGTGGCATGACCCCGCGTCGACCGTGATCTCGATCCCGGAGAGCGAGCCCTGGCCCGGAGCAGGCGCGAATGGGTCGATGCGTACCAACTGGCAGAGGCTGGTGCCTGATGAAAGCGATATCTGGCGCACCGAGTCTCCGATCAGCGGTGGTGATCGGGCCAACCAGATGTGGTTGGGGCTCGATGCCGGCTACGTCTCCCGCGATGAGGTGACCCCCGGTACTACGCAGTTTTCCTTCCAGGGGGCGCAGACAGAAGCCGACGGCTACTTCACGAGTTACTCCACTTTCACGCAGAACGAGTCACCCACTGTCACTGGGATCTGGTCCACCCAGCCGGGGGCCGAACAGAGCGCCGTGAAGAGGGCGAACGAGGGCACTGGTGACCGGCCCAGCGATAGGAGCGTCCGCGACTACGGTTTCGTGTTCACCGCGCCCGGGGTGTACTGCCTGATTCTCGGCGTGACCACGCAGCAGGCCGGAAGCTCCGATTCTTACACGGCTGAGGCTGCCTTTACCGTCGTCGTCGGCGGTGATGACCCGGGGGGTGTCATCCCGTGTGCTCAGCCGGGTGATGAGGATGAGGACGATCCCACCGACCCGGAGCGGCCCGGG
>JBQGOU010000081.1:0-10506 GCA_052086865.1 Cellulomonadaceae bacterium | reverse complement strand
GTTCTGGATTCGGGTGATGTGCGGTTCGCTGCGAAACTCGAAGACGGCGAGCTCTCCCAGGGGCTGCTCACCGTCGACGCGGCACGTCGTCAGGTCGGGTGGGCCGACCCGGGCGCGACGGTTATCTTCTTGACAGATCAGGATGAGGAAGCATGGCCGATCCCTGGCCACACGAGTGACAGCGCCCTCGGAAGGGCGATCTGGCAAGCAGTCGGGGACGAGGGGGACCACCTCTTCAGGACCCGTCCGACGGTGGCGACGCGGGTGCCTGGTGCATCACAGTATTTCTCGAATACAGTGTCGGTGAGTTTCGATGCCTCGTTTGTGGATAACGACGAGCTCTCCTCGCTCACCGTGAAGTTCGATGTCGCACCACTTCAAGCCGATTCGTCTGACAGTTATCTGACGACGTTCCAGGCGGACAGCAGCGGGCGGCTGCAAGCCACGAATGGTAGCAATTGGGACACCAGGAAGGAAGGATACAAAGGCACGATCCAGCAGGATGCCGGATCGGGGTATTTCAACTGGGGAGGAGACGTCGCGACCTCGCAGACCGAGGGACTCGCGTTCTCAGAGCCCGGCCGATACTGCGTGACCATGCGCAGTCAGGTCACGCTCGCCGACACTGAGGAACCCACGGAGGCCTACGCCACCTATACATTCGCCGTCGGGGTCGATCCCGAGAACGTTGAGCAGTGCGAACAGGTCGACGGAGGAGTCGTCGATCCAAACTCTGGTGACGAGGACGAGTTGCTCCCGGACGTGAACTACCTCGAGAAGGGGCACGTCGATATTGGGCCGACGTTCGAAAGCGACGATCTCCGGATCAACGCCTTCTACGATATCGGCGGCGGAGAGCATGAGGAGATGTCGCTGGACGACACGATCTTCGTTCTGAAATCTCAGTTCGGTAAGCATACTGCGACGGCTCGTGAGTCGTTCTTCGCCGAGGAAGGGAGCGACTACTGGCTCTTCCCTCAGGACGGCTCAATCCAGCACTCACTGCTGTGGCCGGGCTGGTCATCAGCGCACCTCGGCGTCCCGGCAGAACGGGGCGTGAAGTTCCGACTGCTGGGAGTAGACGGACCTGAGGGAGGCGAGGCCGCTGTTTACAGCGACTCGGCGCTCCAAGGATCCCCAGCCGGCGTGTACTTCGGCACCACCACAGGTCTTCCCGGTACACGCGAGGTTCGGGCCTCTCACGTGCACAGCAACTGGGCCTTCACCCAGCCTGGAGTGTACTGCCTCACAATCGAGTCCTCGGTGCGCGGAGTGGAGG
Organism: Cellulomonadaceae bacterium; assembly: GCA_052086865.1. Lineage (GTDB taxonomy): Bacteria > Actinomycetota > Actinomycetes > Actinomycetales > Cellulomonadaceae > Flavimobilis. The sequence goes on along the minus strand of JBQGOU010000081.1, from coordinate 9,227 downwards.
GGGACGGCGTGGTGAGCATCGCTCAGGAGCAGCTCACCGTCGCGGTCGGCGACGTATCCCTCACGGGAGTGCAGCCGTGCTCTCGCGTGCAAGACCCGGTAGTAGCCGAACTGCCGCCACTCGACGCGGACAGCATCGACGACACACCCTACTCACTCTCGTCCGACCAGGCATTGATCACACCGTTCGTCGGCGAGGACGGCAGGATTGATGCTTTTGCACGTACACAGGGAGACTTGGCCCAAGATCGGATCCTGCGCGACGTGGAGAGCGTCGTGTTCACCGCCCCGCGTCAAGCTGGAAGCCAGTGGATGGGCGCCGCGACCGGCGAAGTCCAATGGGATGGCACATACCTGGACCAGGATGCGATCATCGAGATGGGCGAAGTCGACGGACCAGGACGGTTCCGAGATTACACCTCCTGGCATACGTTCGACTCAGCAGACTCAGACCTCGGACCGGGCACGCTCTGGCAGGGGAGACAGCACCCCACGGGCTACCGCCTTTATGCGCCCGGGGTCTACTGTGTCCCGTGGACGTTCTCCGTAGACGGTGAGTCGGTGACGAAGACGCTGACGTACTTCGCCGGTGACGGTGACCCTGCCTCGGTCGAGTTGTGTGCTGACGGCGGGGAGGCCACCGATCCGGGAGAGGATCCCGGAAATGGTGAGGACCCGGAAGAGGATATCGAGTGGGAGGTGCCGAACGGGTCGAACACCAAGAGCGGTGCTCGGATCATCAATGACGGGCACGTCGATGTCGCGTCGGTGCTGAGTGGCCGCACTCTGGATACGAAAATCAAGGACGATACCACCGGCACCGGAAGCCCTGACTACCTCGATCCAGAGAAGACCGTGTTGCAGGTGACGCCCTTCGCGCAGACGACGGTGACTTCTGCTGCGCAGGGGTTTATCGCGGATGTCGGTGACACGGTGTGGCAGGTGAACGAGACCCCGCAGGACGGGCTGCTCTGGCCAGGCTGGTCGACAGAGCGGGTGCCGCTCAACGCTACGACGAACGGGGTGAATTGGAAGCTGAACGCGGTCGATGGGCCGGGTGAGGTTGCGGTGTTCGCGAACGGTGCCGAGCGGGTGTACTTCAACACGAAGGACGGCATAACGGCCGCGGATCAGTTCGAGATCCCGAAGAACACTCACACGCACGCGAACTGGACGTTCACCGCCGAGGGCGTCTATTGCATGGCGTGGGAGCGGAGCACGACTCTCACGAACGGGAACCGTGTGATGGACAGCTTCGTGACCGCGTTCGCGGTCGGCGAGGTGAATGTGCGCGATATCGACCCGGCGAAGTGCTTCACCGAACCGGCCGGCAAGCCCGGTGATGATGAGCGGGGCCAGTCGCCGACGAACCTCACCGACGGCAACGCCGGTGAGGTGCAGGTCCTCGGCGGCGAGAACGGCTTCACCTCGGGCCAGCTGGTGACCGTGCAGGTCGGCAGGGAGTACGTAGGCGAGTGGGTGTCTATGTGGATCGGCACCGAGTGGATGGGGTGGGCGTACGTTGGCGAGTCCGGCGCAGCGCAGGCCCGCATCCCGGTGGGCGTGCAGCCTGGCGGGCACCGCCTCGCGGTCATGGACCGCGATGGTGCCTTAATTGGCTGGGACTCGCTCAACATCGTCCGCGCGAAAACCCCCGGCAGTGGCGGCACCCCGGCCCCGGATGGGCGACCAGCGGCGCAGCAGGTTGCGGCGGAGCAGTGCGTGGCGGGGGCGACGATCCTGTCGGCCGGGCACATCGACTACTCGTCACGGATCGTGGGTGGCAAGCTCGAGTCCCTCATCGGTGACGACACCTCTGGTACGAAGGTGTACCGGGAACCGTCGGGCACGATCCTGTGGCTGAAGCCGGAATCTCGGAAGGGCGGCGTGTGGCAGGTGCCGCAGACGCAGAACCCGAACCTGATCTGGCTCGGCTGGTCCACCGAAGCACTCCACAGAGGCAACGCACGAGGCAGTGTGCAATGGACGATCGACAGCATCAGCGGCCCCGGCACGCTCACCGTGTACACCTCCGGCGTGTTCGGCGGCGTGCAGGAGACCGTATTCGCGAACGGCGGGTCGAAGTCCATCGGGCTCGGGGTGCACGCGCACGCCAACTGGGACTTCTCGGCTGAGGGGATCTACCGGATCACGAGTACCCAGACGATCACGCTCGCGAACGGGCAGCGCTCCAGCGACACCGAAACGCTGACGATCGCGGTCGGCAACGTCGACCCGGCATCTGCTGCCGCCGAGACCGGTGGGTCCGGGTGCGGAGTGGTGTCGAATGCGATGCTGCTCGACGACGAGGACGCCGACAAGGCTGCGCAGGCCGCAGCCCAAGCGAAGGCGGAAGCAGCGAAGGCCGCCCGTGATCGGCTCCCTGGCGGTGAGAGCGGCACGCTCGGCATCACGAACCCGTTCACGGCGCTGACCGATGGTGACCCGGTTCCGCTGCTGCTGTCGATCCTCGCGTCCTTGCTCTCGGCGGGTGCTGTGGGGTCTGGGGTCATGTGGTGGCGCAGGCGCCAACTGAGCCTCCTATGACGGCGGGGATGAGGACTGTCAGAGCGGAGGCTGCGGAGGTCGACCGGATGGAGGAGTTCCATGACCTGTTCATGGAGCGCCCCCGCCGGCAGTTGGAGGGGCATTGGCGAACACCGGCACATCGCCCGCTGTCTGCCACAACTCACCCGCGAGTTGGGCGAAGCGCGATGAATCGGCGGAGCGGACGGATCGCCCGGGCAGTGGCATTGCTCGCGTGCGTGTCGGTGCTGCTGGCCGGGTGCGCGTCGAAGCCGGTGCTGTCGACGCATTCTGACCAGCTGCGGGTGATCACCACGACGGGGATCTTGCGCGACATGGTCGAACAGGTTGGCGGAGACCGCGTCGATGTCGTCTCTCTGGTGCCCGACGGCGGAGATCCGCACACCTTCGAGCCGAGCCTGCGGGACGCCCGAAACGTGGTGTACGCCGATGTCGCGTTCTCGAACTATGCGATGCTCGAAGAGCAGTCGATCATTCGCACCCTGGACGCGAACCTCGGCGACAACGCCGTGTCGGTGTCTCTCGCTGAAGAAGCAGTGAAGTACGCGGCAGAGATCATCCCGCTCGTGGAAAATGTGAAGCTTGACACCGTGTGGCTGGGCCTGCGCGTGCACGGAGCCGGCGAGCAGTACGAGGCGACCCGCACTTCCCAGGTCGAGCTGTCTGCAACCGGGATGACCGGGCCGGGTGAGGCATTCGCGTATCTCACCGGCTCGTTCGGCGACACCGACGTCTACTTCGATTCCAGCGACGGGTTCGACGCGGCGAGCGGATACCGGGCCGACACGATGACACTGCCGGCTGACGCGCACACACATCTGTCGTGGGCGTTCACCGAGCCCGGCGCGTACACCCTCGACCTGGAGGCAGCTCTCCGTGTGGATGACACCTCGAAACCTATCCCGTTGGGCGCATCCACCTACACGTTCGCGGTGGGGGTGAATCCTGCAGAGGCGGGGATCCCGGACGCGGTCGTGCTTGATGAGGGGCATGCCGACCTCACCGCAAATCTTGACACGGGAGAGCTCGAAGTGCAGTTCGACCCGGCCGGCGGCGGCGAGCACACGCAGGAGCGGTACGCAGCCGACGAGGTCGTGATCGACGTGCCCGCGAAAGCGCTAGACGAGATCCCCGCCGGGCCGCAGTTCCGGTTCCTCGGGAAACCCGGGACGCAGATCTACCAACTCCCGCAGGCGGTGCTCGGCAAGCACGTGCACGGCGAGATCGACCCGCACCTGTGGCAGAACGTGCGCAACGGCATCGCCTACGTGCAGCTGATCCGGGACACCCTCATTGGAGCCGATCCCGACGGCGCCTCCGAGTATCGGGCGAACGCCGACGCCTACCTGGCGGAGCTCGCGGCTACCGACGACTACATGCGCGAAGCGCTTGCCGAGATCCCCGAACGGTCACGGTATCTCGTCACCACGCACGACGCGTTCGGATACCTCGCCCACGCCTATCACGTGAACGTCGCGGGGTTTGTGACGCCGAATCCTGCCGCCGAGCCGTCGCTATCGGATCGGCGGAAGCTGACCGAGACGATCCGCACGCTCGATGTGCCCGCGGTGTTTCTCGAACCGAATCTCGCCGCCCGCTCCACGACCCTCACCGAGGTCGCGAATGAGCAGGGCATCCGGGTGTGCCCGATCTACGGCGACACCTTCGACGACGCCGTCACGAGCTACGTGGAAATGATGCGCTTCAACGCCGACTCGATCCGCGATTGCCTCACAGGTGCACCCTCACCCGACGGCAGCCCAGTACCTGCAGACGCACACGACGCAGACGAGGGAGACTCCCTCGCCGAGCATCCCTGACCTGAACCATTCCGAGTACCGAAAGCATCCCTGATGACCATTACCGCCTCACCTCCCCGTCCTCCGCGCCGCGCGCGTCGCTCAGTTCGAGCCGGGGTGCTGCTCGCCCTCGCTGCCCTGTTCGCCGCCCCGGCGGTCGCGCACGCGCAGGACGACCCGAACCTGGACCAGAATCTCGAGGATCTCTCCGTCGTGCACGGTGAGCGCGTGCTCGACGCCGGCCATGTCGACATGGGACCGAAGTTCGACGGCGGCGAGTGGACGTTCATGATCCACGACGACGTCGCCCGCGCCGACGCGAACGCCGAGAGCGTGTGGCGATACCCCGAGGAGACCGTCTTCCACGTCGTCGACCAGGCGCAGCTGCCGATGCCGGAAGACCCTCTGTACTCTTTCGTCGGCGCCGAACCCGGTGCGCCCGTGTGGGTGGTGCCGCAGACCCAGGCCGACGACGTGGTGTGGCTCGGCTGGAACACGCAGGATCCGGAAGTGATGGCCACGATCGACCGCGGCGTCACCCTGTCCCTCACCGGCGTGCAGGGCCCCGGCATCGCCACGGTCTACCTGCAGTCCGGGTCGTTCGACGAGCCGGACCTGCTGTGGGATTCCCGCGTCGAGGGTCCGCAACCGCTGTGGGTGGATGTGAACACGCACACGCACGCGAACTGGACGTTCACCGAACCCGGGGTGTACCTCATGCGGCTCGAAGCTGCTGCCGAACTTCAGGACGGTTCGAGCGTGTCCGATACGCAGCTCATCCGCTTCGCCGTCGGCACCGGCACCGACCCACAGGCCGCGATGACCGCCGAATGGGAAGGCGAAGAGCCCAGCGGCGAAGGTGAGGAGATTGAGGGAGAGGAGCCTCACTCGGCTATGCCAGAGGTCGACTCATCGACGACGTTCCCGATCGTGCCGATCCTCATCGGCACGATCATCGTCGTCGCGCTGCTCCTGATCGCCGGGTTCACGGTCGCGATCGTGCGCGGCAACCGGGCCAAGCGCCGCATCCTCGCCGCCCGCACCCAGGCCGCCGCCTCGGGGGAGGATCCCCGATGAACGCGCTCGACACCGCTGTCGCAACCGCGACCGCTCCCCGTACGGCGGGATCCGTGACCTGTGGAACTGCGCTGTCGGTGGAGAGTGTCGCGGTCGAGCTCGGTGGACGGCTCGTGCTCGAGGGCACCGATCTGACCGTGTATCGCGGCGAACTGGTGGGCCTGATCGGCCCGAACGGTGCCGGGAAGACGACACTGCTGCGCACGATCCTCGGCCTCCTCCGCCCCGTCGCCGGACGGGTCATGGTCGACGGCCGCACCGCGAAACCCGGACGAACCGCCGTCGGGTATGTGCCGCAGCGGCACGACTTCGCATGGGATTTCCCCGTCTCCGTTGCCACAGTCGTCTCGACCGGCCTCACCGGGCAGCTCGGCGTGTTCCGTCGCCCGAAGCTCGCCAGCTGGGAAGCGGTCGCCGACGCCCTCGACCGGGTGCGCATGACCGAACTCGCCGACCGCCCCGTCGGGCAGCTCTCGGGCGGGCAGCGGCAGCGCGTGCTCGTCGCCCGCGCTCTCGTCCTGAACCCCGCCGTACTGCTCCTCGACGAGCCCTTCACCGGGCTCGACATGCCCACCCAAGACCTCCTGAGCGGCCTATTCCAAGACCTCGCCCACGAAGGACGTGCGGTCCTCATGACGACGCATGATCTCGTAGGCGCTCTGGACGCCTGTGACCGGATCGCGCTCATCAACCGCACCGTCCTCGCCACCGGGACCCCATACCAGCTCGCCTCTGACCCTGCGTTGTGGATGGCCGCGTTCGGCGTGGGCGAGGACTCGGCGCTGCTGCGAGTCTTGAAGGTGGCGATGTAGATGAGTCCCCTCGATTTCTTCACCGACCTGTTCAACCCCGAACTCGCGTTTCTCCCCAAAGCGCTCCTGGTCGCCGTCATGTCATCGATCGTGTGCGGAGTCATCGGCACCTACGTCGTGCTGCGCGGCATGGCGTTCATCGGCGACGCGGTCGCGCACGCTGTGTTCCCGGGCCTCGCCGTCGCGTTCGTACTCTCCGGCAACCTGGTACTCGGCGGCACAATCGCAGGCATCCTCACCGCCGTGCTCGTTGCCGTGTTCTCCCAGAACCGCCGCCTGAAGGAGGACTCCATCATCGGGATCCTCTTCGTTGCAGCGTTCGCGCTGGGCGTCGTCATCATCTCCCAAGCCCCGGGCTATGCCGGATCGCTGCAGCAATTCCTGTTCGGATCGATCACCGGGATCCCAGACAGCGATCTCATCGTCGTCGCCGTCACCGGCGCCGTGGTGCTGCTACTGGTGTTGTTGCTGCACAAGGAGTTCCTCACGATCAGCCTCGACCGGGAATCCGCCAGAGCTCTCGGCGTGAAAGTGTTCTGGTTCGACCTGATCCTGTACGTGCTTGTCACCCTCGCGGTCGTCATCAGCGTGCAGACCATCGGCAACATCCTCGTGCTCGCCTTACTGATCACCCCTGCCGCGACCGCGCGCCTGCTCACCGACCGACTCGGCGTTATGATGCTCCTCGCACCCATCATCGGCGGATTCTCCGCGCTCGCAGGTCTCTACATCTCCTGGTCGTGGGACTTCCCGACCGGCGGCACGATCGTCCTCGTGCTGACGGCCGCGTTCCTCCTCGCCTGGTTCTTCGCCCCGCAGCAAGGACTCATCGCAAAGACCCGCAGTAAGAAGCGCTCCGCAGCACTGGTCCCAGGGTCGCTGCCGGTCGTCGCCGGTGCCGCCGCCACGGACCTGGTGGCCGCGGGCGCCGACAGCTCCGCGCCGGGGCTCGGCGCCGCAGCCCCGAACCACACGCCCGCCAGATCCGAGATGAGAGGACAGCTGTGACCGAGTTCAAGGAGACGGAAGCACCACGCAACCCGAAAGAGGAGCACCTCCCGGAGTTCCTCCGCGCGAACCCTGCCCCGGTGGGGGCCACGACCGCCACGAGCACCGCTTCGGCGGGCTCGGGAGCGATACCGACGACCGTACTCGAACCGGCCGGCGGACCAGAGACCAGCGGCGATGCCCCGGATGCCGGCGCGTCCGAGCCGACGTTCGTCATGGTCTTGAACGACCCTGACAGCGGCGAATCTCCCCACCCGGGTAGGGCATCCCAGCCTCCGACTGAACCGGGGAATCCTGCAGGGAAACGGCGCTGGCTCCTCCCGGTCATAACGATCGGGCTCGCCCTGCTCGCAATCGCGTGCCTCGGGCTCGCGCTGATCGCGCCGTCCTTGTTCCCGACCGACAACACGCCGGAGCGTGTCGCGCCCACCGAAGTCGACGCGCCGATCCACGCCTCCTCAGACGACGATGAGAGTTCGGCAGATGACGATTCGGGCAGCTCAAGCGCGGTGAGTATCTCAGAACTCGCGGACCCCGCCTGGGTGGCGCGCACCGCATCTGCGGCAGGGATCCCCGAACGGGCCATGACTGCCTACGCCGGAGCCGCGGTCTACGCACAGGACGAGTTCCCGGGCTGCGGGCTCGGCTGGAACACGCTCGCCGCGATCGGGCAGGTCGAAAGCGAACACGGCACCCTCGGCGGCAGCAGCATCGGACGGGATGGCGTCGCCGCTCCGTCGATCATCGGTATCCCCCTCGATGGCACCACCACGCAGCAGATCCCTGACACCGACCAGGGCGAGCTCGACGGCGACACCACCTGGGATCGCGCGGTTGGACCCATGCAGTTTCTGCCCTCCACCTGGGCACACTACGCCATCGACGGCAACGGAGACGGGGAGAAAGACCCGCACCACATCGACGACGCCGCACTGAGCGCCGCAGCATACTTGTGCGCGCTCGGTGGCGACCTCACCCAGCCTGAGAACTGGATCGCCGCGATCGACGCCTACAACCCATCGGTTGACTACAACAACCGGGTTGCCGAAGCTGCGAACCAATACGCGTCCATGTAACCGGAACTGTTCGTCCCTAGGAGAAGACAAACGAGGTCTCTTATAGCCAACCATCACGACTCTGTCAGATCAGCGTCGAGCACGCTACAGACAGCGCTTTCGTCACGATTTCCTGCAGTTGAGAGGCTGACAGGGCAGTTGTCCAGAGCCAGCGAGCCTCTCAACGGTAGGAGCCGAACGTGGTGGTGTTGACAGCATCTGCGTTGTTTAGCGGCCTTGGTCCGCCGCTAGCCGTTCGAGAGCAGCAGGCAGATTCTCCTTCGGGTCCAGTTGTCGCCGAAGCAGTGAAGGTCGTCTTCGGGCTCTCAGGCTGGGCGCACGTCTTCTCCTCCCACGGCTCTGAGATCCTCGAGGCGGGCAAGGTGCTAGTAATCCCTGCTGGGGTGGAGTGTTCGGGATTCCCACTTGGGCACGCCCGAACGGTCACGTTTTACCTCTACCCGGAATACCTGGCCGATCAGGTGCGCTGGCTGTCCGGCAAGCATCCTCTGGTGCATCACCTGCACCGCGCCCTGGATGGAGATCCAGCGTTGCATTCGCTGCAGCTCGCACCGTCAAGTATGTACGATCTCGCGACGCCTTTGACCAGCCTCTCGCAATCATCGACCGGGGTGCTAGGCGATTTTGCATTGCTGTCCATTGCATCGGACGTCTTCGACGCGGTGGGGCGACTGAGCGGTGTCTCGTCTGGAAACGTTGAGTTGACGAGCGTGGTGCCACGACGAGAGGTAGCCGCAGCGATCGCGCTACTTCGAGCGGATCTGGGTCGTTCGTGGAGAATGGATGAACTCGCTCGAGAGGTTGCCGTATCACCCTCTCATCTGGCACGCCTGTTCCGCATGCAAGTGGGCGTCTCACCGGCGGCATTCCTTCGTCAACTCCGCGCCGACCGGATGGCTGAACTTCTCG
>JBQGOU010000080.1:7049-11340 GCA_052086865.1 Cellulomonadaceae bacterium | reverse complement strand
GCGGATGCGCGCATCCAGGCGTTCCTGGACGCCTACCTCGACGGCACCGGAGTCTCGCCCCAGCTGCCTCGGGAGACGCTCGTCCTCGATCAGCCGGGGCTGGCCCGCACGCTCTCGCTGCCTGTCGACGGCGACGAGTTCGCCTCCACCCAGCTGACCAGCTACCGGATTCTCAACGGGGTGCTGCACAACCCCGCCAACGACCGTCGCACCACCAAGGGCGTGTTCCACATCGCCGACGGCGGTCTGCCCGTCCAGGACGACAAGATCGAGGTTCCGCGCGCCGTGTTCGGGCGCCTGGTCGAGCATGCGTTCCGCGGGCCGGTCGAGGCCATGTCGCTGCCGTTCTCCTCGAACGACGCCAAGGCGCCCGGATGCTGGGTCTCGCTCCTGCTGCGCCCCATCGTCGTCCCGTCGGTGCCCGGCTTCAGTCATCAGCGCACCATGGAGACGCGGTTCTTCGCACCGGGGACCCTCGTGGCGAACCTCGACTTCGTCGAGGGCATCTTCGGCAACGGGGGAGACCCGTACCTGCCGGACTTCGACGCCTCGCTCGACCCCGACTCCTGGACCGGGCACACCGGTCTGGTCGTGCTCGCCCCGCACCTGACGAAGCTGACCAAGAAGGAGCTGGGCCTGCCGCACGTCGACGAGGCGACCGAGCGCCAGCGCCGTGACGGTCAGTGCTGGACCGAGCCCGGCGAGCTGTACAACAACGGCAGCGCCTTCAAGGTGTGTGCCCGCGACGAGCGCGGTGTGATCACGACCGTCATCGCGGACAACTACTTCGGGTACTGCAAGAAGGAGGTCAAGGCGCAGATCAGCTACGCCGCGAACCTCCTGGGTCTCGTCGAGGAGGAGCACTCCGGCGGCGCTCGCGTCTACCCGCGCTACAACCTGGGCCAGCACTACACCGACAGTCACGTCGAGGCGGGCTACAGCCTCGACGAGATCGTCGCGCGTGACCCGCAGCGCTTCGTCCGCCAGGACGCCGGCCACCTGCTCGACACCGAGAACGACCACGTCGTCCTCGTGCCGGCCCGCACCACCTACAGCCTGCGCACCAGCACGGTCAGCTGGCAGGTGGACGGCGCCGAGCACTCGGTCCCGCTGCGCGACGGCACGGTCTACGTCGCACCGGACGGGTACCAGGTCGAGCTCGCCCAGCTGGAGAACGACCCCTCGCAGTGGACGCTGATCGGCACCGCACCGCGCTCGACCACCTGCCACAAGCCCGCCACCGTCTCCGGCGGCGGCAAGTCGGAGATCTCCAAGGCCATCTCGGACGCCGTCATCAACGGCGACTCCTACGCCAAAGACTTCGACGCGGACATCGCCGTCGTTGCCCAGATCCTGGATCGCGACTTCTCCGACCGGTTCGCGGACCCGGCCAGGCGCGGCTCGGACACCCGCTCGATCCTGTCCGACCAGCGGTCGGTGGGCTCGGTCATCAAGCTGCTGACCCCCAGCGCGGACTACTCGCCGGAGTACAACGCGTGGCTCGAGGGTGTGCCGGACTACGTCAAGGAGCTCGTGTTCGTCGTCAAGCGCTTCTACCGCCCCGAGTGGGGGACCGACTGGGCCAGCCACTTCACCACCGGTGTGGTCAACGGCCGCAAGGGCACCTCGCTGCGTCTGGACGGGGAGAAGATCCGCGTCTCGATGCTGCGCGTGGGATATGAGCCGGACGGCTCGTGGCGCCTGTTCGGCTTGCGGCACGACTTCCACCCCGCGGCCAAGGTACAGACCGAGGACGACATCACCGCAAGCGTGGTGGCGCCCGGGGCGAACGGCGGCCTGTCGCGCAAGTTCGTCAAGAACTGCGAAGGGCTGCTCTTCCAGCGTCCCGATGACGCGATCCACCGCGGGTACGACAAGCAGGCCGAGGCTGATATCGCCGGTCCTGGGACCTTCCTCAGCAACTACCAGCCGCTGACCCGGGACGACGCCAAGGCTCTTGTCGAGGACGCGGTCGGGTTCAGCCGCTTCACCGCACCCATGCAGAAGGTCCTGCGTCAGGCGGCCTTCGGTGACGACGAGCAGCCGAGTTTCGTGGTCTCCTCCGCGCACCCGCGACTGGTCAACGGCAAGCCCTCGAAGAACCCCCGCTACCTGCAGGTGCGTCCGGACATCTCGCATCCTCGGGCCACTGCGAACGCGGACCTCGCCTCGCGGCTGCGGGCACGGATCGCGATGGACGAGCCCTTCGAGCAGCCGGTCGACGTGATCGCCGCCGGGCGACGCAACAACCCGGCCGACGAGGGCGTCCCGCCCCTGGCCTCCTACGCGCCGCTGCACTACATGGAGCTGCCCGAGCTGTTCATGGAGTTCATCAGTTCCATGACGGGTAAGTCCCCGTCGACGACGGGCGCCGGATCCGAGGGGGCGATGACAAAGGGGCCGTTCAATGCGCTTCCGTCCATCATCGACCTCAACGCGGCGTTCCTGTCCTTCGCGCTCACGGGCTACGACGGCTGGTTGTCCAGCGCGGGCTACGTGGGGCCGCACGTCAAGGTCGACCACGACATCAGCATGCTCATCCCGGAGGTCTTCTCGCGGATGACGAACGAGGAGCGCTCGGCGACCAACCTCATCGCCGAGGGCGCTCTGGAGGCGGTGCCGGACCTGACGGTCGACGGCACGACCGTACAGGCCAGCAGGCTGGGCTACCGGATGACGGAACGGTTCGCCACGAAGTACTTCGGGCGCATCTTCCTGCACCCGCACCTGGTGTTCACGAGCGAGATGCTGCGGCCTGAGCTGCAGGACGAGGCCGTGTACGCCGAGTCCATGGACACCATCGTCACCACCCACCGGCGCGTCGCGCAGTCCTACATCGACGACGGCACGTTGCCTCTCGGCGTCCCGCCAATCCGGGCGCTGCTGGAGATCATGGCGAACGGGCGGACCTCCGACGGTCTGACGCTGCAGGACCAGGAGTTCCGCCGGCAGTTCGAGCGGGAGACGGTGCTCGCCTCCGACTGGTACGCCGAGCGCCTGGAGTCGGAGCGCGTGTCGCAGATCGCGTTCGTGGAACGCTCGCTGGCCGCCCTGGACGACTTCCTGTCCCGGCCTCAGGGCGACTCGGCGCAGCGCCGGCTCGGCCTGGCCGACCGTCGCGGCCGGCTCGAGAACGAGCTCTCCGCCCTGCGTGACGGCAACCCCGACGCCCTCAAGGGCACCCTCGGGCGGCAGGTCACCTGGCGTCCCTGAGCCTGACGCCGATGGCCCGTCTCGTCCCGCTGAGCTGCGGGCGGGGCGGGCCGCCGTTGATATCGGCGACGTGGGGCCATCTCGGCGATCAGAGTCGCCGATATCAGCGCTCGTTGCCGATCCCACCACCCCACCGCTCTGCGAGCGGTGCACGGCGGGTCAGCATGGCGGCGGCGGTCACCGTGACTCACAGCGCGCGGATACCAGGTAGATGCGCCGGCAACGGCCGGCGCAGCGAACGCCAGGACGGCTGCCTCGCCGTGGGCATAGGAACTGGTGGGTTTCGCGCAGCGGGTCCTTGTCGGCGGGGCGGCATGCCGGAAGACGATGATCAGCACATCCGTGTGGGCTGCAGCCCGCGCGATTGCGGCGGGGTCCGGACGGCGGCGCCCGGACGGATGTGTGGCCGCTCAGAGCTCGCGGAAGCCATGGTGCGATGCTGGGTGTCCCGCACAGACGACGACGGTCCGGCGGACGACGTCGGGGTGAACCTGGGATCAGGGCGTGGGCGGCGGCGCCGTGGTCTCACGCACGATCAGCCGGCACGGAAGCACGGTTGTCGTGGTGCTCAGCGCCTCGCCGCCGAGCAGCCGCAACGTGATCCGCGCCGCCTGGTCGCCTTGGGCCTGAACGGGCTGGGCCACCGTGGTCAGGCCCGCGAAGGCGGCGACGGGCTGGTCGTCGAAACCCAGCACCGAGATCTGCTCGGGGACCGATACGTGGTTGTCCTTGAGCCAGGCGAGCGCACCGAGGGCAAGCTCGTCCCACGCCCCGACGATGGCCGTCGGGGGATCGGCCAGCTGGCTGAGGACCTCCATCGCCTGCTGCCCGCCGCCCTGGGTCCAGGGCACCTCGATCTGCAGCTCGGGGTCGTAGAACTCACCCACGGCCCGGCCGTACCCCTCCGCACGCCGGGTGGTGGTGCGCGACCCGGGCTCCTCGTTGTCGAAGCACTGGATGAAGGCGATGCGGCGGTGGCCCAGCGTGCGTAGGTGGCGAACCGCGCGCTCCATCTCCGCCGCGTCGTCGATCGCGACCGAGGCGTGGGGCGGCCCGGCCGGGGCGGCCCCCCCCCGGG
>JBQGOU010000080.1:0-7039 GCA_052086865.1 Cellulomonadaceae bacterium | reverse complement strand
ACGCATTGTATTAGGGCGTTGCGGGGGGGCCCCTGGTGGGGTTGGGGGCGAACGGCGCGCTCCATCTCCGCGGGGTGGTGTATCGCTACGTGGGGGTGGGCGGGCCCGTAGGTGCCGCCCCCGACGAGGGGAAGGCCCAGGCGATCGACTACGGCGAGCTCGGACGCGGACAGCGTGGTCGCCACGACCAGCGCCGCGTCCACCCGGCCGGCCAGGGGAAGCTCGTCGAAGAACCGGTGCCGTTCGCCCGTGCCCTCGAGGTCGTAGACGATCGTGCTCAGGCCGGCCCGCTGCATCGTGGAGACGATCTGTGCCGTCACGTTCGCCTGATACCACTCGCGCAGGCCGCGGGTGATGACCGCGACGGAGCCGGTGCTCGCGTCCTGGCCGCGTCCCCGGCCGCGCGAGAGAGTCGAGGCGATGGGCGAGACCCGGTACCCGAGCTCGCGTGCCGCTGTCTGGATGCGTTCGCGCTCCTCGGCGGACACCCCGGGGGCGTCGGACAGGGCGCGCGAGACGGTCGAGGTGGCCACACCGAGGTGCGCCGCAAGCTTCGCCATCGTCATCCTGCCGCCCATGGCTCGCAGCATAGAGGTCGGCGACCTTTTGCCGCAAGCGTTTGCGCGTTCGTCCGGTTTGTTGCGTAGCCGGGAAACCGGGCGTAGCGTGCTCCACGGTGATACCACCGACGTCACACACGACAGCGACGCTGGTGCAACGCAACGGCGTTGCGTTGGCGAGTGCCGGCGAGATTGCCGCCTCGCGAAAGGAGTTCGACACGTGAGAACCCGTCGAGGGCGACTGCGCGTGACCGGAGCGTTAGCGCTCGGCCTTGCGGTTGCCGCAACAGGAGGTTGTTCCTCGGGAGCGTCGGACGGAGGTCGGGTGACGATCGAGTTCTTCCAGGGCAAGTCCGAGGCCATTGCCACGTACAACGACATCATCGCGGACTTCGAGGCGCAGAACCCCGACATCCATGTCGTGCAGAACAACGTGCCCGACGCCCTCGCCGTGCTGCGCTCTCGGCTGGTGAAGAACGATGCACCCGACGTCATTGCCATCAACGGTGACCAGAACTTCCGAGCGCTGACGGAGGCCGGGATCTTCGACGACTACACCGGCTCGCCGGCGCTCGAGGAGCTCAACCCCGCGGCGGTGGAGGCGCTCACCTCGCTCGCCCAGTACGAGGACGAGATCAACGGCGTGCCGCTGATCCTGAACGCCCAGGTCCTGCTCTACCGCACGGATCTGTTCGAGCAGGCCGGACTCGAGGTCCCCACGACCTGGGACGAGGTGCTCGCCGTCAGCGAGCAGATCAAGGCACGGGGGGAGACCCCGTTCGAGTTCACGTTCATGGACGCCTGGACCGCCCAGTCGGTGTGGAACACGATTACGCCGCAGACGCTGCCCGAGGACTTCTGGGACGAGCTGCGCGAGGGTAAGGAGTCCATCAGCCCGGCCATGGACGAGGCCGCGACAAAGATGGTGCAACTGCTCGACTATGCCAACGCCGACCCCTTCGGAACCGACTACGACCGCGGCAACACGGCGATGGCCAACGGGCAGGCCTACATGTACATCCAGGGCATCTGGGCCATCCCGGCCATCCGGGGGGTCAACCCGGACACCCCGCTGGGGGCGACCGTGATCCAGTGGACTGACGACCCCGATCGCACGGCGATGGTGTCTGGCATCGACCAGGTCCTCACCACCGTCAAGGGCGGCGAGCATCCCGAGGAGGCCCAGCGTTTCATTGAGTTCCTCACCAGCCAGGACTCGCAGCAAAAGCTGTCCGACGGCCTCATGGTGTTCTCGGTCCGTTCGGACGTAGAGCCCAGCGAGGACCTGCTCGCAGATCTGAAGCCCTGGCTCGACGACGGTCGCATCGTCGGGTTCCCCGAGCACCAGCTGCTGTCCGGGGTGAACCTCGGTGCGGCGCTCCAGGAGTTCCTGTACGCCCGCGACCCCGAGCAGCTGGGAACCGACCTGCAGAAGCAGTGGGACTCCGCCGCCGAACGTGAGATCCGGTAGGGAGCCGACGATGATCACCTCACGCAAGTTCACCTACGGCGTCGTCATCGCCGCATTCTCCGCGTTCTTCCTCTTCCACACCGTCCCCGCGCTGGTCGGGCTGTTCTACAGCTTCACCAACTATCGGGGCTACGGAGAGTGGGACTGGGTGGGGCTGCGCAACTACCAGCTGTTGTTCTCCGACGCGCGCATCGGTGACGCCTACAAGTTCACCTTCCTGTTTGCCATTGTCGCGGCGCTGCTGACCAACGCGATCTCGCTGGCGTTGGCTGTGGGGCTGAACGGGAAGATCGCGTTCCGCAAGACGCTGCGGGCCCTGTTCTTCGTGCCCAACATCCTCTCGCTGCTGATCGTCGGGTACATCTTCAGCTTCATCTTCGCGGGCGTCGTGCCCCAGATCGGTGCGGCGCTCGGCGTGACGGAGCTGTCCACCAACATCCTGGGCAACCCCGACCTGGCGTGGCTCGGCATCGTGGTCGTGGCCGTGTGGGGCTCGTGCGCCGTAACCACGATCATCTACCTCGCCGGCCTGCAGACCGTGCAGCCCGACGTCTACGAGGCGGCCGCCCTGGACGGTGCCGTCGGATGGCGCAGGTTCTCGAGGATCACGTTCCCGATGATCATGCCGTTCGTCACGATCAACACCTTGTTGACGATGAAGGGCTTCCTGATGGTTTTCGACCAGATCATCTCGATGACCAACGGCGGCCCGGGGACGTCCACGACCTCCATGTCCGTCCTGATCTTCTCGCAGGGGTTCAACTCCGGGGAGTTCGCCTACCAGTCAGCCAACGCGATCATCTTCTTCATCGTGATCGCCATTGTCTCCCTGTTCCAGGTGCGGACGATGCAGAGCCGGGAGCGTGTGTGATGGCCGCGACGACCCAGATCCCCCAGACCCTCGACGCTGGCGCAGGGACGCCGCCGCCTGCCCGCCGGCGCCGACGTCATCACGATGAGCTCTACCCGGGCCGGCGCAAGATCAACTGGCTACTGACCGCGGTCCTGATCGTGTGCTCGTTCAGTGTGCTGATCCCCTTCTACCTCGCGGTGGTCACGGCGCTGAAGTCGCCGGAGCAGATGGCCGCGAGTCCCTGGACCCTGCCGTCCTCGTGGGAGTGGGGCAACTTCGCCGAGGCGATCGACGTCGTGAACTTCCCTCTCGCCCTACGCAACTCGGCGATCGTGACGATCGGGGCGGTCGCCCTCACCCTGGCGACGAACTCCCTCGTCGGCTGGGTGATCGCGCGGAACATGAACAAGCGGTTCTTCAAGTTCGTGTTCTTCTTCCTGCTCGCCGCGATGTTCATCCCGTTCCCCGTGATCATGCTCCCGCTCGTCAAGCAGACCTCGATGCTGCACATGGACTCGTTGTGGGGGCTGATGATCCTCTACGCGATCTACAACCTGCCGTTCAACGTGCTGCTCTACACGGGCTACGTCCGCTCCATCCCGGTCGAGCTCGAGGAGGCCGCGGCCCTGGACGGCGCGGGTCCCTGGCGGCGCTTCTGGAAGGTCGTGTTCCCGCTGCTGATGCCGATGAATGCGACCGTGGTCATCCTGTCCACACTCGGGGCCTGGAACGACTTCCTGATGCCCCTCGTCGTGCTCTCCGACCGCAACGAGTACACGCTGCCCCTGGTGCAGTACGCGTTCCAGGGGCAGTTCAACACGCAGTACAACTTGGCCTTCGCGTCCTACCTGATGGCCCTCGCGCCGATGATCCTGGTCTACCTCGTCGGCCAGAAGTGGATCATCGGCGGGGTCATCCGGGGCTCGGTGAAGTAGTCGCCGCAGGGCGCCGCCCTCGAGACACGCAGATGCGAGGGTGGCGCCCACGGGGTACGATGGCGAGGACCTCGACCCCACGGGAGGCACCATGCGGATCCCACGGAACGCGATCGGGCTCACGGCAGCAGCCGTCCTGGTCCTGACGGGATGTCAGGGCGAGAGCCCGCAGGAGACGGACACGCCGACGGTGACGGCCACCTCGGACGTTCCGGCCGAGACCGGTGAACCCGAGACCACGACGCCCGACGCGGAGCCACCCGGTCAGGGCGCGGCCCCCGTTGCCGACGACCAGCTGCCCGGCGAGTCTGCGGCCCTGTACTTCCCGGAAGGTGCGCAGCCGGACGTCGTCGGCGTCGAGGCGAGCGACGTGCTCGTGGTCCGTGCACTTCCGGACCCGGGGGCCGACGAGGTTGGCGAGGTGGACCGCACCGGCACCGTGACGACGACGGGCCGGGAGCGGGCCGTCGAGTCCGGCCTGTGGGCCGAGGTGGAGCAGGGAAGCGGTGTCGGGTGGGTGAACAGCAGCTATCTCGGCTACCTCGGTGAGGCCACCGACACGACCGGCGAGTATGCCGAGGTTCTGCCCGAGATCGCCAACCCGCGCGAGGTGGTCGGAACCATCGGTCAGCATGCGGCCGAGCGCCACACGGCCATCGGTGGCGCGCTGGACGCGTGGACCGTCGTCGACCAACCCGGCGAGACGGGGCCGACGGAGGCCCTGATCGACGTGCTCGGCTACCCGGACGACGCCCAGCGCGGCGAACGGCTCCGGGTGTTCTTCGACGAAGGCGATGCCGGGACCGCGGTCAGCCGGATCGAGAGCTCCGCCATCTGCGGCCGTGGGGTCACGGACGACGGCCTGTGCCTGTAGTTGCCACCCGCCCGATGTGGCGCGCGCGCAGCTACCCGTCCTTGTAGACTCCCCGTGGTGCTGCGGAAAAGAACTCCCAGTGCTGTGCCAGGAAAAGACGTCTGAATGCCCTGCCTTGAGTAAAGGCGGCAGTGAGTCGATGGAGGAGACGATGGGATTCATCAAGGCCTTTGCCGGTGCAGTCGGAGGAACTCTCGCCGACCAGTGGAAGGACTTCCTCACCCCGCCGCCTGGTCTCGCCCCGACAGCGGCCATCTTCCCAGCCGTGCCGCAGGGGCAGAACGCCGGGCGGGGGTCGAACACCAAGGCGTCCCAGAACATCATCAGCAATGGCAGCCGGATCGTCGTGCCCGAGGGCTACGGTCTGCTGACGTTCCAGGACGGCGAGCTGACCGGCTTCGTCGGCGAGCCGGGCGGCTTCATCTTCTCCTCCGACGACCAGAACTCCCAGTCGCTGTTCGCGGGGGACGGCATCCTCAGCCCGACGGTGAAGACCTCCTGGGAGCGCTTCAAGTTCGGCGGGCAGCCCGGGTCCCAGCAGCTCGCGTTCTACGTGAACCTCAAAGAGATCCCCAACAACCGTTTTGGCACCCAGTCGGAGATCTACTGGGACGACGCCTACCTGGGCGCCCAGGTCGGGGCGATCACCCGCGGCAGCTACTCGCTGCGGATCGTCGATCCGATCCTGCTCGTCAAGCAGTTCGTCCCACTGACCTACCTCAGCGCCGACGCGCGGGTCTTCGACTTCTCGGACCTCGACAACGACGCCGCCAGCCAGCTGTTCAACGAGGTTGTCGGGTCGCTGGCCGCAGCGTTCTCGATCTACACGAACGACCCGAGCAAGGGCAACCGGATCGCGCGGATCCAGGGCGACGCGATCGGCTTCGCGCAGTCGCTCGGTCAGGCGGTCGAAGAGGGCTACCAGTGGACCTCTGAACGAGGGATCACCATCGTCAAGGTCGCGCTGCAGTCCATCGAGTACGACGAGGACACCCGTGCCCTGCTCAGCGATGTGAAGAAGGCCGACGCGCTCGGCGGCTCGCGTGGTAACTCGTTCATGCAGCAGGCTGCTGCTCGCGGCTTCCAGGCGGCCGGTGAGAACCCGGGCGGCGCCGGCGGCGGTGCCGGGATGGCCTTCCTCGGCATGGGTATGAACGCCACGGCCGGGGCGGCCGGCGGGCTCCAGCAGCCGGCCACCGCACCTGCGGGCCAGCAGCAGGCCCCCCAGGCGCCTTCGCCCGAGCCCGCTCCCGCAGCGCCCGCCGCCGAGGACCCGGTGGCCAAGCTCACCCAGCTCAAGGCCCTGCTCGACCAGGGGCTGATCACCCAGGCCGACTTCGACGCGGCCAAGAACAAGATCCTCGGGCTGTAGGGAGGCGCGGATGAGTCACGTCGACCCATTCCACCCGCAGCCGGGCCAACCTGCGCCCCCGGCCCCTGATGCTCCGCCGGCACCCGTGCCGGCGGCTGGACCGCCCGAGACATCCGGCCCCCGTATCGTCCGGACGGACGCCGGCGCCAAGGACGGTCTGGCCAAGTGTCCGCGCTGCGGGGCGACCGAGATCTCGCTCAACGTCGCCACCGGCGGACTGCGCTGCGGCTACTGCCGGCACGAGTGGCAGGGCCAGAGCGTCGTGGAGGCCTTCGACCTGGGTGGGGACATCGGAGCGCTGCGCGGCATGGTCGCGGGTTCCGGCACCGCCGACATCGCGGCATCGGTTGAAGAGGTGCTCACCTTCAGGTGCTCCGCATGCGGTGCGGAGGTCGTCATCGACACGGGCAGCAGCACGCAGGCGCGCTGCCACTGGTGCCGCAACAAGCTGTCCATGAACCAGCAGGTGCCCAACGGTGCGGTGCCGGACATGATCCTCCCGTTCAAGATCACCAAGGACGACGCGGTTCAGCGCATCAGCGACTTCGTGGGCAAGCGGAAGTTCTACGCGCACCCGCGCTTCAAGCGCGAGTTCGCCCCGGAGAACGTCATGGGCGTGTACATGCCCTACATGGTGGTCGACGTCAACGCGCGGGCAGCGCTCAGCGGTCAGGGCGAGCACCAGACCCGGTCGTACACGGTGAAGCGTGGGGACAAGGAGCAACGGCTGTACGACGCCGATCTCTATGACGTCCGGCGCTCGTTCGACCTGCACGTGGACGACCTGACGATGGAGTCCTCGAGCGAGCGAGCCAACCACTCGCCGTCGCGGAACACCAACAACATCATCAACACGATCATGCCGTTCGACGTGGCCAACGCTGTGCGCTACGACTCGAACTACCTGGCGGGCTTCACCTCGGAGCGGCGCGACAGCAACATCGACCAGCTGCTGCCGCTCGCCGCGGCGCAGA